>JAVYOA010000001.1 GCA_038734945.1 Fervidicoccaceae archaeon
GACCATCATGCCAAGTGGCATTGGTTCTCAGCTTAAATACGTAGCAGCCACATGTGGTGTTTACATAATAGCTCTCTGCCAGTCCCGGAACCAAGTTCAGGTTATTGTCGAACCTAAGCAGCGTGTCATAGATCTGTGCCTCCACCAGCCCTGCATATAGCGCACTATTGAGAGCCAGGCTTGTTGGCTCAGACGGTACTGCAATTACAAGGGTTCCTCCAACCTGTATGGCTCCAACACTTGGAAACAAAATCAAGAGTGCTATGAAGGTGGCTGTAGCCGCTACCTTCACTGCATTTCTTGTAGCTATATCAGTGCTCATATTTATTCTACACCTCACATGGAGTGGTTTTAAAAATATCTAGAGGAACTAACGAAAGAAACACAAACATATAAAAGTATCTTCTAATTTCAGAGGAAAACAGTGGGATTCGTAGTATTGATAATTATTTTAAACATGAAAATTAAAAAACTAATAAGTTTTTTGAGAATAACACTTTTAAGTCTAAACAATTAACCGATTCTAAAATCGTGCGCAAACCTTTGTCCAAAAGAGAGAGATTGAGATGAGTGAGTTCCTCCTCGAAGTAGATAAGTTGAGCATCAGTTATCTCATGGGAAAGAACAAGTTCAGGGCTCTGAAGAATATCAATATGAAAGTTAGGAGAGGAGAAGTAGTTGCGCTAGTTGGGGAGAGCGGCTCAGGGAAAACTACCCTAATAAGGAGCATTATGAGGGTTCTACCAAAATCCGCAATCATTGAAGAAGGGAAAATTCTCTTTGAAGGCATCGACATTCTGAAACTTAGTGAAGAGGAGATGCTGAAAATAAGAGGGAAAAAAATCACTATGGTCTTCCAAGATCCAGTGAGCCATCTAAATCCCGTCATGACTGTTAGAGAGCAAATTGTGGAATCCCTGATGCTTCACAGAAGAATGACAGAAAAGGAGGCTGAGGAGGAGGCGCTCAGACTCCTATCGCTTATGCGCCTGAAAGATCCGAAAAGGGTTCTCTCCCTATATCCTCACCAGCTGAGCGGAGGGATGGCGCAGAGAGTGCTAATAGCAATGGCTCTCTCCAGCAATCCCTCAATGCTAATTGCAGATGAGCCTACTTCTGCTCTTGACCCAACAGTCCAGGTCAGGATTCTCTCCCTCTTGAAGGAGATTCACGAAAAGGAAAATCTGACTGTTTTGATTGTTACCCACGATCTCTCTGTTGTAGCGTACATGGCTGACTATGTTTATGTAATCTATGGCGGAAGGATTATGGAATCGGGAAATGTTTTTAGATTGTTTAAAAACCCAGTGCACCCCTATACTCGCGAGCTTCTGCTAAGCCTAAGCGGAAAAGCAAATGGAGAAAGTGCAAGAGCAATAAAAGAATTTTCTGAAGATGGATGTCCATTTGCTCCAAGATGTCCACTTGCAGATGAAAAATGCGCTGCAGGCTTTCCTCCATATATTGAAATAGGAGATGGTCTGTATGCCTGCTACAATGCCGATAAGGGGGGATTTGTATCTTGACCGGAAGCAAGGTTCTCCTTGAAGCCGTTCAGCTGAAAAAATACTTCAGGGAATCCTCGTTTCTTGGAAAAACTGTTAAAGTAACGAAAGCGGTGGATGGTGTGTCCTTCAATGTTGAGAGGGGTGAAAAATTCTGCGTAGTGGGGGAAAGCGGCTCGGGAAAAACTACTTTAGCAAGAATAGTTGCTGGACTGCTTGACTATGATGAGGGGGAGCTGAGGCTTGATGGAAAAAGCTATAGAGAGCTGTTGAAAAAGGATAGAAGAGGCTTTAGAAGAAAAGTGCAAATAATATTTCAGGATCCCTATTCTGCCACCAATCCAAGAAAGAGCGTAAGAGAGATACTTGAGAGACCTCTTAAACTGCATGGCATAGAGCACACAGAAGAAGATCTGCTCCGCCTGCTGGAATCCGTAGGTCTAGCTCCAGCCAGCGAAATCATTAATAGAATGCCTTGGGAGCTCAGTGGAGGGCAGAGGCAGAGGCTGTTCATTGCAAGAGCACTGTCACTGAACCCTGAGCTGCTTGTAGCAGATGAGCCTGTATCGATGCTTGATGTTACAGTAAGAGCTCAGATTCTCACTCTCCTGAATAGGCTATACAGAGAAAGGAAGATGTCGATAATGCTCATATCGCACGACATGCTTACTGTCAATGCTTTCTGCGACAGAGTAGCTGTAATGTATCTGGGAAAGTTCGTGGAAGTGGGGAAAGCAGAGGAGCTGTATTCCCATCCAATTCATCCATATACAGAGCTTCTCGTAAGCTCAACGCTCAAACCAAATCCGGAGGAGAGAGAGAAAATTGAGCTGCGTGAGAAGGATGAAGCCTCAGCTATTCCATCCATAGGATGCAGATTCTACCCAAGATGCCTGTATGCTATTGAAAAGTGCGCAAAGGAGGAGCCCGATCTCCTTGAGGTATTACCTGGAAGACTTTCTGCTTGTCATGTTAGAAATGGGGGTAAAGTAAAGTGAAAAAGTTCACATTGTTCGTGCTCAAGAGATTCATAGCTGCTGTGTTGGTCATAGTTGCTGTGGTGCTCATTTCATTTTTTGTTATAAATTTAGCTCCAGGTAATCCCGCAGTTATGCTTGCAGGTGAAGCAGCTTCCCCCGAATACATAAAGGAAATAGAAAAAGCATATGGATTCGATAAGCCGATAGAGGAAAGGCTGGTCATATACCTTGAACGTCTCTTTGTAGGGGATTGGGGATATTCTACATATTATCAAGCACCTGTGTTGAGTGCAATTTTGAACAGGCTTCCCGCAACTCTTCTGCTTATGCTGACCGCTCTGACTATTGCTATTTTTGCAGGGGTATATCTAGGTGCAATCACTGCTGGGAGGGCATTCACAAAGTTAGATACTGTGATCAACTATCTTGGTCTGGTGTTCTATTCATTTCCAGCATATTGGTTAGCTCTATTGCTTGTGCTTCTCTTCTCCCTATATGTTCCTCTCTTTCCAACGGGAGGTATAATTGATATAGGGATTGAAGGAGTTTTCCAAAAAGTAATCAATGTGCTTTGGCACATGGTCCTTCCAGTTTCTACCTTGGCGCTCATATTCATGGCCTCATATTTGAGGCTAACAAGGTCTGTAATGATTGATGTCCTTTCCTCGAACTACATATTCACAGCCATAGCAAAGGGATTGCCGAGGAAAAGAATAATTTTCAAACATGCTTTGAGGAACGCTCTAATTCCAGTAATCGCCATGGCTGGAACTCAATTCGGTCAGGTCATTGCTGGGGCTGTGCTTACAGAAACGATATTCTCTTGGCCTGGAATTGGGTCGCTTCTAATTCAGGCAGTTACCTTTAGGGATTATCCGCTTGTGATCGGCATTTTCATAATGACTGCTATTGCTACCTCTGTATCGAATTTTGTTGCTGACATACTCATGGCGAGGGTTGATCCAAGAGTTAGAGCTAAGTTGATGGGGTGAAAATGAGACATGAAGATCGGAACAAAGCTTTCGGCTCTTGCTAAGCCAAGGAATCTCTTTCCTGCTGCCATTCTAGCAGTTGTCTTCATATTTGCAGTGTTCGCTGAGTTCATAGCTCCATATCCGCCTCTAAAGACGGGGGTAGGTCCTGTTCTTTCCCCGCCATCGCTAACTTATCTGATGGGCACCGACCAAGTTGGCTCTGATATATTCAGTCAGGTTGTATATGGAAGTAGAACAGCGCTATATGTAGGCTTTCTATCTGGATTCATTGGTCTCGCCACAGCTCTTCTTCTTGGTTTACTTTCCGGTTACTATGGAAAGATGATTGATATGATAGTCATGAGAATCGTTGATCTTTTCCTCTCAATTCCTGTCTTCGTTTTCATGATAGTGCTGCTTGTAGTTTTTGGAAGCAATATTAACAATATAGCCCTGATTCTAGGTTTCTTTTCATGGCCTCTCATGACTAGGGTTGTTAGGTCACAAACGCTTTCAATTTCTGAGAAGGAATTCGTTGCTGCTGCCAAATCAATAGGAGAGAGGGATCTATATATATTGTTCAGGGAGATACTCCCAAACGTGTGGCCCTCGGTCATTCCCCTCTTCATGATGACAGTTAGCGGGAACATAGTAGCAGAGAGCGGAATAAGCTTTCTGGGATTGGGAGACCCGAACATTGCAAGCTGGGGAAAAACCTTGGCAATGGCCAGCAGAGCTTTCTATGCTGGATCATGGTGGGGAATCTTTTTTCCAGGATTGGTCCTAACTCTGACAATAGTATCACTGAATTTGATCAGTGACTATATTGTTAGCATCTTAACCAGAACAGAAAAGTAAGCTGACCTCATCTTGTCCAGAGAAGAGGCTTTTTGGTTTGAAATACAGCAATTTAACTTTTTGTCTAAAAAAGTTCCGACAGTTTTTTAAGCAGATTCGGAAATGATGAACTTTGGTGGAAAAAATGAGCGATGATGAGACTTATGTTGAGCTTTACGGAGAGCTCATATCGCTTAAGGAGCTTGCGATCTCCTCACTTATCTCAACAGTTCTAGCATTTGCCCTCTATTACATCTCTCCATATGCAGCTCAAGTGCTGGGGATGCCTAATTTGGCTAGTGCCTTGAAGATAACCCTTGGTGCAATAGGAGCCAGCATAGGCTTCTTCCTATCGGTGCCTATAACCAGGGTAAAGAGGGTGATTGAGGAGGATTGATCGTGGACGCTGTTCTATTTGCCCAAGCAGCTTTGCTGTCTGTCGTTTCCTCAGTGATATATATTTTTATAGGGATTTTGCCTGGAACAGATGAAACTGCTACTATGGCCCCGATAGCTTTGGCATTAATGCTGGCTGGGCTCGATCCTCTGCTCGTTCTCGCGTGGTTCATGGCATCGATAGTTGCTTTCAAGATAGGTGATGCTGTTCCTGTCGCCCTAGCAGGAATACCTGGTGGTGTCATGGCTGTCCCTCAGGTTCCAGATGCTCTTGTTGCTAAGGAAAACGGGCTCGCTGATGCACTGCTCAGAAAGGGAAATGCTGCTGCCCTTATTTCCTCCATTGTTGTAACTCTCTTTGTCCTTGGTGTTTCATACGCTATAATGCCTATAGGAGCCTGGCTGAACTCTCAGGACATAGTCCTTGGAGTGAAAGTATACAGGTGGTTCTGGCTAATCCTTGTTGGAGTCATAATACTAGCATTAACATCAAAAAACAAATGGCTCTCTGTATTGATGATACCATCATTTGCCATACTTGTACAGGGAGTGAGGGGGGTATACGGGAAAACCGTCTCGATAAGCCTTTTCCTTGGAATAACCATCGGCCCAATGTTATTTGAGCTGTTCAGAGCTCTGAACAAGGAGCTGAGAAAGCGGATGGAAAAGAGAGGAGTAAAAGAAGTCAGGCTGGCAAAGATAGGAAAGATTTCGCTCAATCCCTTATCTCATATAAATAAGGAAGAGCTGCTGCATGTGCTGATATGGTCTCCGTTGTCTTCTGTTCTTGCGACAGTCATGTCTCCTGTGGGACTTACAATACTAATAGGAGACACGCTAAGAGAAACCAAGAAGGACAGGCTTCAGGGATCACTTCTTGCTTATACAGTTAGAGAAGGGGTCAAGTTGGGGACATATGTAGGAGGGACCTTGATACCCCTATTGGTGATTGGGGCTGCTACAGGTCCGATGAGTGCTGGCCCTGCCGCTCCATTCTTCCAGACAATCCAGAGCATTGGAATGCAGCCCTACAAATACATTCTATCTCACTACAGTTATGGGGAAGTTGCTGCTATGATTCTCTTCTCCGTTATCATATCCTTGCTTGTCGCATATCCTCTAATCGTTAAATACTCCAGGTCTCTAACTCTTCTGGTCTTCAGAAAGGTTTCCGCCGAAGCTCTGTATGGGCTGTTTATTGCCATAGTTCTCCTGCTCGCTTACTATGATGCTGGAATTCCCGGAATATTTGGAATGCTCCTGGTATCGTTGATATCTGGAACTTTGAGCACATTAGGAGTATCTCTCGGTGTGCTCTTCATGGTATTAGTTGGAGCCCCAACTATATCTGCCCTTTTGGCAGCCCTGTGAGGTAACCGGAAATGAGGGTTTCAGCATCCGCTCCTGGAAAAGTAACGCTGTTTGGAGAGCATGCTGTTGTCTACGGATATCCAGCACTGGTAGTTGCAATAGAAAAGCGGGTACATGCTACAGCAGAATCCAGAAATGATAATGTAATAAAGATAAGTGCTCGAGATCTCAGAGTTCCAGGCATTGTGATTTCCTATATAGGAAACGAAGTTGTGCTGGAGACTGACTATGGAATGGTTCTTCCCGCTATAGCTTATATAAATAAGGCAATTGAGCTAACTTCCAGATACTTAGGAATTAAGAAGGGCATAAACATAGAGATAAAGTCGGAAATGCCGGTGGGAGCTGGTCTGGGAACATCAGCAGCAGTAGCTATCTCTACCATAGCAGCATATGCAGCTGTCAACGGCTATGAATTGAGCAGGGAGGAAATAGCTAAAATTGGATGGGACGTTGAAAAGGAGGTGCAGGGAATTGCTTCTCCCATGGATACATCCATAACATCAATTGGAGGATACTTGAAGATAAAATTTGAGAGGGATAATGTTGAGAGGCTACCTATTAAGGTAAATAGAGAGCTTCCTCTCATAATAGGTTATGTAGAGAGGGAGGCCAAGACAAGGGATATGGTTGCAATGGTTAAGGAAAGAATGACTCAATATCCGGAAATATACGAGAGCATTATGAGGCTAATAGGAACTGTGGTCAATAGAGCTGAGCTCTCTCTAGAAAAGGGCGATTTAAGGGAGCTCGGCTTTCTCATGAATTTGAATCACTCCCTCCTAGATGCCCTGGGAGTTTCAACCAGGAGACTCAATGAACTGGTTCATGTAGCAAAGGACTCCGGAGCCTATGGAGCAAAGCTAACCGGTGCTGGAGGAGGCGGCTGTGTTATTGCTCTTGTTCCAGAAAAGCAGGAGATAGTTGAAACTTCGATGAAGCTTCACGGTTCCTTAGTAATCAGAACAAAGCTAGGAGCGGAGGGCGTCAGAGTTGATTCTGTGGAATGAGGATCTCTAAAATAAAATGTGCAGGACAAAGCTGTGGTATCTACTGAAGCTTGGAGAGGATTTGCGGGAGCTCCGTCAAAGCTCGCACTATGACTGCTTTTTTTCCTATATGTATTGCTCTCTCAACTTCTCTCCTTATAAGTACAGCAGAGACCCCCGAGAGTAGGGCCCCAGCCAGATCATTTTCGAGGGAATCGCCTATGTGCACTAGGTCCTCCACCTTGCAGTTCAATCTCTCAGCTATTGCCTCGAAAGCCCTCTTGTCCGGCTTCTGGACTCCTGCTTCATCGGAGAACAGGGAAGCATCGAAATATTCGAGGAGATCATTTCTCTCGAGTATATACCTGGTTACCATTCCTGGCCAGAACATGACGTTTCCCAAGAGCCCCATCCTATAGCCGAGCCCCTTCAGCTCTCTGACTGCGATCTTGGCATCCTCAAAGGCCAGCTCTTCTATCTCTCTCTTCCTTAGAATTCTGACAAAAGCTCTGAAGAGCTCCTCCTCGCTCATTCCGAGCTCCTTGGAAAAGACCGCAGCTGAATCCAGGATGGGGCTCCTGAATGCTCCTTCTAGCCTCAGAGCAAGTGCTTTCCGGTAAGCTGAAAGAAGGAGATCTCTCACTTCGTTGGCATCCCTACTGTAGGATTCAGAGATCTCTTCCGATAAGAGCGAGTAAAGCTTTTCCAGATCCAATAGGGTATTCCATATATCAAATGAAAGACATTTCAAGGGGCTCCCCTTTCATCAACGAACATTTTTTGTTCCATATCTGCTTATAAATTCGTCCAACATTCTTTTTGCCTCAAATGGAGACTGCACTGGCTTGGGAGGATGCTTCATGTAGTAGGCGCTGGCCTCCTGAATGGGACCAGAAAGTCCATTGTCCAGTGCAACCTTGGCCAGCCTTATCAGATCCATCATCGCTGCAGCATACATGCTCTTGTCATCTACCTTGAGCTTTACATCGAGCTCAACCGGGAATCCCAGAAATGATGTTGCCTTTATATAGATGTAAGCAATTTTTGTGTTCCCTAAGAATGGTACCCAGTCGCTGGGGCCTATTCTGATTCTCTTGGACTGAATTATCTCTGTTGGATTCTTGAGCGTGTGTGCTACAGCACTGGTTTTGCTCTCCCTCTTGCTCATCAGCCTCTCCTCTTCTTTCATATTCAAGAAATCTGTGTTTCCTCCTATGTTCAGCTGATAAGTTTCATTGACTGTTAGCCCCCTTTCTCTCATGAGAGCGGTCAGCGAAGAGTGAAGTATGGTAGCACCAAACTGTCCCTTTATGTCATCGCCGAGAAGAGGCAAGCCTGCTCTCCTGTACTTTTCCTGCCATTCTCCCTTTGGATCGCTAGCAATGAAGACAGGCATACCATTTATGAAGGCTGCCCCTGCTCTTAAGGCTGCCTCTGCATAAAATCTAGTTGCTTCCTCGGATCCTACTGGAAGCATGTTTATTATTATTTCTGCCCCTGAACTCTTCATGGCAGCTACAATTTCATCCATTGTTATATTTCTTCCGTGCGGCATGAAGATATCTCTCATGTGCTCCGCTACACCATCAAGGACTGGGCCTGCAATGACCTTCACTCCAGTCTTCGTATCGTCGATAAGTCTTGGAAAGATGTTTGGTCCTTCGAATATAGCTTCCCCAAGATCTCTGTTTATTTTTCTCACATCTACATCTATGGCCAAGACGAAGTCTATGTCCTGTATTTTATATCCGCCAATTTCTTCATAGAGAAGCTCTCTAGTTCTGCTCGGTTCCTTTTTAGAAAGAAGCACCCCCTGCACTATTGCTGAAGCGCAATTTCCTATTCCTATTAGACCAACTTTGATTTTTCCCATGGCTCTCACGTATAAATTTTTTTATATGAAACTGCATTTGATTTTCTTGGTCCAATTAAAAAACTTTTTCAGGGGAAAAAAATGAATGGTTTTGAAGCATCAAGGGCATTTGAGAGGTTGAGAAAAAAACTCGAGGGGGAAGTTCTCTGGATATATGTCTCCAATTTGCTTATGAATGGAAGAGGCCTCAGCGTTGTTGAGCTGAAGAGAGAACTCAATGAAAAGTTTCTCATATCTGTTAGAACTGTATATCTATATACAGTGCTCTACAGGATGGAGAGGGAAGGGCTCTTAAGGAGGGAAGCCAGGAAAAGTGGGGAGAGCATTTATTTCTTGACTGAAAGAGGGAGAGAAGTATATGAGAAGGGCATAGAGTATTTGAAGAATAAGCTCCAGCTGCTTACTGCTAGGCAATAACATTGGAAATTAAGAGAGGAAGCTCCTTGCTATAAGTTAGCTCCTCAGAGGTCTTTTCGAACACAAATATATGTTCGTGCTTAAGGAGAAGGAAGTCCTTGTTCCTCTTCATCCAAGGTATTGTTCCAATCATGTTGTGTTGAACCTTGATTATGTGCTCTTTCAATGTGAACCCAGCCCTGAGGAACTGAAGCATAACCATATACCCAAGAGGAATTATGTGCTTCTTTTTCCTCGCATCTCCTACCATAATTGCTGCAACTTTCCCTGTCTTGAGGATTCTGTAGATTTCCCTGGCTACCTCACCCATAGCCCTCAAGTATTCCTCTAATTTCATTCTAGAGAGATCCCCTTCTCCATTGCTAGAATCTGAAGAATACTTGATGATCCCTGCATATGGCGGATGCCCTGCGACAAGCTCCACGCTCTCATCATCAATCAGATCCAGGTTCCTTGCATCCCCCCTGTACAGCTTTACCCTTGAGCTTTCATTCAAGATCGGTTCTATCCTGCTCCAAGCCAGCATAACGGAATCTTCGTTTATATCTATTCCAATGCATTTTCTCTTAAGCAATATGCATTCTATGATTGTCGTTCCAGAACCCATGAAGGGATCCAGTACGGTTTCCCCCTCTTCTGAATATAGAAGTATTAAGTTCCTGGCAACCTGTGGAGCCCAGTTCCCTCTATAGGAAGCATTATGCTTATGCGTCGCCCATTTTCCCCTCTGCGGAAAGCTCCATACAGTTGTTCTCTCTGCTTCAAATGATTCCGGCTCCAATACTTTTGGCTTAGGAACTCTCAGAGAAAGCTCCTTTCCTCCTATGTTTATACTCTTTCTTGTGCTTTTAAAGAGAAGAAAGTCCTCGTGTTTTATTTCCTTCATTCCCTCATGTAGCTTTAATATCTCTCTCTGCAATCCTTCTGCTTGTAACTCAGATTCCACCATATATCCCTGAAAAAAGAGTATACATTATAAAAAGGATCAAAAAGGAGAGGGCGAATAGAAATTTATTCTTCAATCGCTTCGCGATCATAAGGCTTTCCGAGAGATGCTGGCATCTCAGCCCTTCTCGACGTGTAAATTAGAATTGCCAAAGTCACAATAAATGGGAGCATAAAGAGGAGCTGGTATGGAATATTTATCTCCATGGCTTGGAGCGTGTAAACCAAAACCTCAACTCCAGCAAATAGAAGTGAGCCAAAGAGTATAGGGAGAGGACTCCATTTCCCAAAGATTGTTATAGCTATTGAAATCCATCCTCTTCCACTAACTATTGTATTTGTATAGATTCCCGTGAATCCAAGAGCTAGATAAGCACCAGCTAAACCCATTAAAGAGCTTCCTAATAGAGTGAATAGGTGCCTCATTAGGAAAACATTGATGCCTAAAGCATCTGCTGCTCTTGGGTTCTCTCCAATGCTCCTCAGCTTGAGGCCTATGGGTGTGCGAAATAAGATGTAATGGGTTATTTTAGCTATAGTGTTTGTAATATACATGCTTTTTTAAAAAATTAGGGAGAGCTCATGCTCCTCACTCCTGCTGAAGCTATAGCAAGAAGTTCGATCAAGCTAAGAGCGCTTAATGCGTTTTCGACTACGAATTCGACTGTTAATCCATCTATTCTTTTTGCCCAAGGGAGGTACTCGGCAACGTCTGCATAGCTCGTATTTTGAAAAGTGACATCCAGAGTTACAGGCTTTTCCAATGCTATTATTCTTAGTTCCCCTCTCTTTGCCGCCTCAGCAGCTTCCTTTGAGGCTTTCCTAATTTCCTCAATCAATGTCACCATAGAAGGACTCAATGAGGCATATCTCCCAATTGATCTCTTGAGAGGGACAAAAATAGACCATGGAGTGAACTTTCTGACTTCCGGCTCCAGAGCGCTATCTCCTGCTACAAGTCCTACTGGGATCCCCATCTCGCTGAGGGCAAGAGCATTTATTAGAAATTCGCTGCATAAAACTTTGTTTATCTCGACTTTATGTATTGCGCTGCCACTATATGTGTGATCAAAAGTTGCGTTCTTTGTACCGAAACCAGCATGATATCCAATGAAGAAGGCTACAGAGCTTCCTTCCGCACCGGAGATCATGGATTTGAGCCTCGGATAGCCCCTAACTAGGATAGTTCCATTTGGAAGCTCGAATGGATCTACATTCAGCATTTCTCCATGACTATCTGCTACCACAACCTCATCAAATCCATTTTCCAGGAGGGTTTTAGAGGCTTCGGAGACGAAGGCTGTAGCTATTTTCCTCCCCTCGCTCCAGAGGGGTCTATCGTGAGATAGCTGCGCTCTATGAACTATGTGAGGCAAACCTTCCAGATCAACAGATATGAAGGCTCTCTTGACCATTTTTCTACACCCCTGCGAAAATCATAATGGATAAAATTAAAGTTTATTGCAGAATAGATACTTGCCTAACTTCAAAAGATTGTTGACTATATGCTTTTAAAAGAACCTTTCAGCATTCAAGCATTTTTTAATTGATAAATATTCATAATAACCAAATTTGACAGAAAATCATTTTTGGTGTGTGTATTGCTCAACGAGATAAACAACCTAATACAGGAGGCAGATGAAAAGCTGGAAGGAAAGATTCACAGAACTCCCCTTGACTATAGTGCTACATTTTCAAAAATAAGCGGGGGAAAGATCTACTTAAAGCTGGAGAATCTGCAGAAAACGGGCTCGTTCAAGGTGAGGGGAGCCCTATTTAAAATAATGAGAAACCTCGATATAGCGAAAAAAAGAGGAGTTATTGCAGCATCTAGCGGGAATCATGCTCAGGGTGTAGCATATTCCTCATCAATTATGGGAGTTCCCGCAACAATTGTAATGCCTGAGATAACTCCTCCATTCAAGGTAAATGCAACTAAATCTTATGGGGCCAATGTCATTCTTCATGGTACAGTATATGATGAGGCCTACGGCAGGGCCCTGGAGATTTCTAAGGAGAATGGAGCCATGCTAATTCATCCATTTAACGATCCAGAGATAATTGCCGGTCAGGGAACTATTGGGGTAGAAATTCTTAGGGCGCTCCCTGATGTAGATGAGGTGGTCGTTCCGATAGGAGGAGGAGGCCTGATATCTGGAATAGGGACTGCTATAAAGATGAGGCGCTCTAATGTGAAGATTATTGGTGTTGAGCCGAAGGGGGATCCCAAGTATTTCCTCTCGAGGAAGATGGGAAGCATAGCAAAGGTTGATCCCCAACCTAGCTTAGCTGATGGTGTAATAACGAAGTCAGTTGGAGACCTTACTTTCAATATTATGAATGAGGTTGTTGATGATGTCATAACTGTAAGTGAGGACTCGATAGCTAGAGCCATTTACCTTCTTATGGAGAGAACAAAGTTAGTTGTTGAGGGAGCAGGTGCTCTGCCTCTGGCTGCTCTGCTGGAGGGTGGTTCCATAGGAAAGGGGGGCAAAAAAGCTGTTCTTGTGCTAAGCGGAGGCAATATCGATCTCACGACCCTGTACAGGATAATACTCAGGGGTCTTTCAGCTGATGGTAGAATAGTAGAAATAGATCTTGTTCTGAGGGACTCTCCGGGAGAGCTGAAAAAAGCACTAGAAGTCATATACAAACATAGGGGAAATATTCTTGAAATAAGACATGACAGGATGGGGTTAAAGCTACCACCAGGATATGCGAGAGCAGAGCTCATAGTTGAACTACCAAGCAAGGAAGAGGAGCCAGAGGTTAGGAAAGAGCTCGAAAGAGCTGGCTTCATGCTGTCTTAGCATCCATAATTTTTATCTCTAGCCAAAAAACTCATGTTGGAGTTGCTATGGAGAATTTTGATAGCTTTATGTTCGCCATGAGTCTTGAAGAGCAAGGCCTTCAAACGAAAGAATAGGGGGAAATTTTTTTATTGTGAAGAGCGCAAGTTATGACAGTTGCTTGAAAAAAGGGGAAGCTGAAACAGAGATGGCCCGAAGATTTGAGCAGTCCTTCAAAGCATTGCTTGGAAGATCTTCAAGAAAGTTAACATATGCCGCACTCAGCATTGCTGTGGCTTTCTCAGTCCTGAAAGGAACGCTGGTCTACTTTGGAGAATTGCTATTCGCTTCCTTCATGCTCTTCATATCGAGGAATAGTGCTCTAAATCTGAGAAGGATATTGACTATATCATCTGTAATAGTTGCTACAGCAGCTATGATTGAGCTAGTTCTATTCAGACCTCCTTTTTCTCTATTTCTTCTAGTTCCCTCTATCACTTCCGTCATACTTCTGTCGCTATCACCCAACAGTTTGATCTATGTGCTGCCATTCATAATTTCATCTATAATCTACAGCAGGATAAGCGAAAAAGCTATGTTAGGGAGCTTCATTCTGCTTCTAGGAGCGGTTTTTCTAAAGCATATATCCAAGAAATTGGCTTATGGTACAGATCCATTTTATCTTTTTAGCTCCATGATTGAAACTCTATTTGGAGAAAGCAATTCATTTGAAAGGGTTTTGAAGAGCTTGTCCGAGGACAAGGAAGTTGAGGTATATCTATTCAAAATAGATGGAATCTCTCCTATACTCCTAGTTGTATCTAATGTTCATCCTGGCCCATTTAGGAATGTGAGTGGGGCGAAGCTCGTTAGATTGCTCAGAAATAGGCTGAATGAACGTGGATACAGGCTTGTATTCCTTCACGGCATAGGGAGTCATGAGAATGATCCTGCTACAAGTGAGGATGTAGAGAGTCTCATAAAGAGCATTGAGTTAGCTCTCGATCAGGGCAGCTGGATGAGCTGCAGAGGGGAAGGGATCAAGCCATTTTCTCTAGAAATGGAAGATATTAGGGCAACAGGCTTTAGTCTGGGAAGCTGTCCTCCTTTGCTTCTCATATCGAGAAAAAACAGCTCTATGGATGACTTACCAGGTTTTTTGGCGCAGAAGGCCAAGGATGCTGGAGTTATACTAGTGGACTCTCAGAACAAATTCGAAGGAGAAGTTGACTGGAGCTCTAAGCACATTAATGACCTTCTTTACCTTATATCTCAGATTCCAAAGGAAAAATGCAAGCCGAGAATAGGATACTCCTCCGTGAGTACTGAGGAGCTTGATCCTTCAGGCAATGAAATTGGACCGCTGGGAATGAGCGTAATAACGATAGAATGTGAAGGCCAGAAGGCTGCCTTTGTAGTTATAGATGGAAACAACATGAGAGATGAGATGAGAAGAGCATTGGTTGATGCTGCAAGATCTGCTGGATTCACCATTGTTGAAGTAGCCACTACGGACAACCATGAGAGTACAGGAAGTTCGAAGGGAAGAGGATACAAAGTTGTGGGAGAAACAATACCTGCCTCCAAGGTTGTGGATGCTCTGCTCAGATCATTAAAGAGGGCTGAGAGCGAGGAATCCGAGAGAGAGGTTGCTTTTCATGTCCTTAGGCTCAACATGAGCGTAGTAGGGGAAAGGGGTATGGGACTATTTGAGAGAATAGTTGATAGATTGAAAATTTTTGAAGCTCTTATATTTGGCTATCTTGCGATAGCTTTGATAGTATCTCTTTACATGTAAAGGATCTGCCTTTTCTTTTCGAAAAAAATGAATATATACAAAAAAACAAAAATAATATGATTCAAATTAATTAAAATCGGTGATAGAATTGGAAAGACTGAAAGAGTTCAGTGAAATGTTAGCAGTTGTCCAGAAAGAGAATCCGGAAAAAGTAGCAGCTTTCATGGAGCTGCTGGAAAAGGTCGAAAAGAAGGGAGCTCTTGATGTGAAAACTAAAGAACTCATTGCATTGGCTCTTGGAATAGTTAAGCACTGTGAATGGTGCATATCTTATCATGTTCACGAGGCACTAAACGCTGGAGCCACAAGAGAAGAGGTTCTCGAGGCTGCTTGGGTAGCCGTGCTCATGGATGGTGGTCCTGGATTGGCACACCTCGTTCCAGTCCTAAAAGCTCTCAACGATTTTGCCAAACAGAAATGAGACTCTCTTCTCCCAATTCCTTTTTTCAAAATTTATTGTTTCTTTTCAGTTTCAAAGAAAATGCACAAGGAACAGATGAAGTGAAAAAAGAAATTTTTGGGGCAATGTATAAAGAGAGTCTGCCTACTTCTTCTGAAGCTTCTCGACTTCTGCCTTGCTAAGTATTCTATAAATGGTTATTCCGGTCTCAGGGCTCTTTCCCCTAACAGCAACTCTTCCATTCTTCAGAGTCACAATCTCGGGGTTCTGAAGCTTTACCTTCTTCCTAGCCTTTACATCAAACGCTTCGAATTCCATTCTTCATGCACCTTGTGAATGTTTGTGAAAATATTCCATGCGTGCTTATATAAACATATTTCCAGCTTTATGAAGCAAAATGCTTTATTTACCTTTTAAATCTCCAGCATTTTCAAGCTCAAAGCAAGAAAAAAGAACAAAACTTTTTCCAAAAATTTCTTTCTATATGCGAAATATTGTAATACCATTTTGAGATTATAGGAAAAATTAAGTTGAAGTACTACGCAAGAATGATAGTTAGTATTCCAAAACCCGCAGAAGTAATACAGGAAATACGCCAGTCGCAGCGAAAGAAATTGAACAATGGCTCTATTCTTTCATGATATCTTTCTTTTTCCTTTCCTTTCTTCCTCAATGAGCCATCTCACTGGAACAAGCTGCTTGACTCCTCCCCTCAGCCATCTTGCTACAGTTATGGGGAGAACGCCTTCTTCGAGCTCCTTTTCAGCAATATATATTGGGTCTCTTGGAACAGATGTCAGGTCTATGAAGGGTGGGGCTCCAAAAGATAGCTGAAGCGCCCTTGCGCTTATTATTCTGGCCCGCTCGAATCTTGTAAGTTTTTTCGGTGGAATAACTTCATCGATGCTCTTGGGAATCACAAAGCTCATGCTAACGCCCCCAAAAAGATATATGGAACAAAAATAAGGTTTTTTAAAGAAGATTAAAAAGTTTTTAGAATTCGGGCATCTTCGGGGTTGATCCTTCTTCTCCTTCCTTGCCTTTCTCCTTTTCTTTCTTAGGAGGCTGAGCTGCGATGAGGTCATCTATCTTCAATATCGTAATAGCAGCCTCGATAGCACTCTTGATTGCCTGCTTCTTAACAATTATTGGCTCAATTATGTTCTCCTCGAACGTGTTCTCAACAATTGTTCCAGTTATCGCATTTATTCCTGCCTGTACCTTTCCTTCACTGTGCATTTGCCTCAGCTTCATGAGAGAGTCCAGAGCGTCGAGACCGCTGGTCTCGGCAAGTATCATTGGAACGGTCTCAAGAGCATCAGCAACGGCCTCCACTGCCAGCTGCTTCTTTCCACCCAGAGTCATGGCGTACTTTCTCAGCTGCAAGGCAAGCTCTATTTCTGGGGCTCCTCCTCCTCCTATGACCTTTGGATCTTTCATGACGTTCCTGAGCACATGTAGAGCGTCGTTTATGCTTCTCTCGGCCTCATCAAGTATTATGTCGTTTGCTCCTCTGAGCAATATTGTAACACTCTTGGCATTCTTGACCCCCTCAACGAATACCATCTTGTCGTTGCCAACCTTCCTTTCCTCTACCAACGCGGCCTCTCCGAGATCCTCAGGCTTCAGGTCTCTTATGCTAGTCACTATCCTTCCTCCAGTTGCTCTCTCGAGCTTCTCCATGTCGCTCCTCTTGACCCTCCTCACAGCAAGGATTCCCTTCTTAGCGAGGAAGTGCTGGGCTACGTCATCTATTCCCTTCTGGCATATAACAACGTTTGCTCCGACCTCAGCTATCTTGTCGACCATTTCCTTGAGTAGCTTTGTCTCCTCGTCAAGGAATGCTCTCATCTGCTCAGGGCTCGTGATGTTTATTTTAGCTGATATCTCAGGTTTCTTTATCTCGAGTGGGGCATCTAGGAGAGCTATCTTAGCATTCTCCACTCTTCTTGGCATTCCAGGATGAACAACTTCCTTATCGAGAACTGTTCCTCTCACAAGTATTGAATCTGTTAGTGACTCTCCCTTTTTCTTCTCTATCTTCACGTTATCGAGTCTTACATTGAAACCTCCTCCGTTCTCTATTGGCTCTGCTACAGCCTTTGCTGCCTCCAGTATGAGATCGGAGAGCTTCTCAAGCGTTGCTCCGCTTCCAATGTACTTGCTGGAAATCGAGGTTTTGATTAGCCTCTTGAGCAGTTCATCATCCTGAGTTGGTACCTTTATAGCTATATTGTCAAGTATCTCAATGGCTTTGTGAAGCGCGCTGGAATAACCTTCCATTATAAGTGTTGGGTGAATGTTTTGATCGAGGAGAAATTCAGCCTTCTCAAGTAAGCTTCCTGCCAAAACAACAGCAGTAGTTGTTCCGTCTCCCACTTCGGCATCCTGAGCCTTGGCAACTTCCACGAGCAGCTTCGCTGCAGGATGGTTCACTTCCATTTCCTTTACTATTGTCACACCGTCATTTGTTACAGTAACATCTCCAAAGCTGTCTACCAGCATTTTGTCGAGTCCCCTGGGACCCAAGCTAGTTTTTAGTATTTCAGCGAGTACTCTCGCTGCCATTATGTTTGCTCTCAGAGCATCTCTACCCGTTGTTCTCTGTGTACCTTCTTTAAGAATCAATACAGGAACTCCATAGCTCATTATTATATCACCTCAGGTGCCAATCAAATGGCTGGACTCTAAAGTGAGTTCAACTATGATCATAAAATCTACTTCTATAAAAACTTTTCGATCTTCGGAAAATTCTCCTCAAACCTACTTGCCTTCCACTATCCTCCTCCTTCTACTTGAAAAACGTCTATAGCATCGAACGTTATTCTGTCATGCTCTGACAGCCTGGCATTCTTTCCTCCTCTGAACGTGGCAGCTTCTCCATTTATCACAACGATTATCCCAGCTCTTGGTTCGCCGTTTTCCTGAAATAGAGCTGAAGCTTTAGAACCCAATCTGGTTCTAATCTTATCGTAGACGTCGGAGAGCTTATCGACATCGTTAATAGTTATTTCCTTTTCCCCTACAATATCTATTAATCTTCCATAGAATCTTACTGTAACTGAGGCCATTCTGCTTA
The DNA here is from genome assembly GCA_038734945.1 of Fervidicoccaceae archaeon. Classification (NCBI taxonomy): domain Archaea; kingdom Thermoproteati; phylum Thermoproteota; class Thermoprotei; order Fervidicoccales; family Fervidicoccaceae; species Fervidicoccaceae archaeon. Next base: position 18,354 of record JAVYOA010000001.1, read on the forward strand.
GCCCCGCTTTTCCTCAAACTAAAAGTATGTTGGCACTTATTTAAAAAGTTTGATTATAAAAAAAGAAAAATAATTTATATATCGATGACTCTGCAATAAATTCATTTGCTTACCAGGTGAATGTTCTTGAGTGCAAATCAGTTCAAAATAATAGGAAAGCCTGTGCCACCGCCCGATCTTTATGAGAAGGTGACAGCTTCTGCCCAATACGTCTTTGACATGGAATTCCCTGGTCTTCTCCATGCAAAGCTGGTAACTTCAAGAGAGCCGCATGCGAGAATAAAGAATGTGGATTTCAGTAAAGCCCTGCAGGTTCCTGGAGTAGTCACAGTTGCCGTAGGAAAGGATTTTCCCTATAGACTTGGGATCTACGTGGGAGATAGAGATATCTTGGCCATAGACAAGGCTCTGTGGGTTGGTCATCCAGTTGCAGCTGTTGTTGCTGAAAACGTGAGGGCTGCTGAGAAAGCAATTGATTTGATTGAAGTTGAATATGATTCTCTTCCCCCTGTCTTTGATCCTGAAGATGCAATAAAGCCAGATGCCCCGATACTTCACCCTGATCTTGGAAAGTACAGGATCTCTCCAGCATTCAAGCCGATTCCTGGCACAAATATAGCGAATCTGTTCAAGCTTCAGAAAGGGCAGGGTGAAGCGGCTATAGATTCAGCTGATGTTGTTATTGAGAGAAACTTCAAGATACCGTTCATAACACATGCATATATGGAGACATGGAACACGATTGCTCACTATAAGGTAACTGGGGACGTGGAGATTTGGACCAGCAGTCAGTCGCCCTATGCTCCAAGGTACCTAACAGCCATGAGCCTTGGAATACCTGTTGGTAAGATCAAGATAAGGATCCCCTATGTCGGAGGGGGGTTTGGAGGAAAGGCTGGAATATTGAATGAGCCCCTTGTTGCAATGCTCTCAAAGAAAGCAGGCTATAAGCCAGTGAAGCTAACCATGTCGAGAGCTGAGCAAATGAAGAGCATGCCAATAGTTGCAGGATATAGAGCAAAGGCAAAGATGGGGTTCAGAAAAGATGGGAGAATAGTTGCCTATTCGGTGAGATTTCTATTCGACGGTGGAGCCTTTGCAGACTATGCAGTAAACGTTGCCAGGACAGCTGGATACGCATGTACAGGAGTTTACGATATGCCAAACGTATACTGCGAAAGCATAACTGCTTATACAAACAAAGTACCAACAACTGCCATAAGAGGATTTGGATATCCTGAAAACCACTGGGTTCTTGAGAGAATGATGGATATAGGTGCCAAGGAGCTTGGACTAGATCCTCTGGAGATCAGAAGCAAGAACTTCCTGAGAATGGGTGACCCATCTTCAACTACTGGCTATGGAACCCCGATGAGGGCTGACCAGGGAGATCTTCCTGGAGTCATGAGAACTTCGGCTGAGCTCATAGAGTGGGGGAAGGAGCCTGAGCAGCCAAAGGAGCCCTGGAAGATAAGAGCTAAGGGGATAGCAGTTAGCTTGAAGGGGCCTAGTCAGCCTCCAAACGCTGTAGATGCAGCCATAATAAAGTTCAATGAGGATGCAAGCGTAGATGTAATGGTGGCAACTGGAAACTATGGACAGGGAACAGTCAATGCCCTCAGAATGCTTGTAGCTGAATACTTCGATCTTCCTCTTGAGAAGGTTCATATATCATGGATGAACAGCACAGAGTGGAACCCATATACCTGGCAGACTGTGGGAAGTAGAAGCTTGTTTACCGTAGGATCAGCACTTCTCGAAGCCGCTGAAGATGCCAAGAGACAGATCTTGGATGTTGCAAGTAAAGTTTTGAAGGTGAAGCCCGAAGAACTCGAAATTGCCGATGGCAAGGTGTACGTCAAGGGTGAGCCATGGTCGTCTGTGCCACTAACCGAGATTGTTATGGGATACACGTTCCCCAATGGTCAAGTATACGGTGGGCCAATAATAGGAAGAGGAAAGCACTATCCTGCTGTGCTAAGCTACCTTGATCCCGATACTGGGCAGGCCCTTCCGATTAATACGGAGACTGGTCATTCCGAGCCAGGACATGTTACTGTTTTCTACACGTTTGGTTCAACAGCTGTTGAAATCGAACTAGATCTCCTCACTGGAGAGGTAAAGGTCCTGAAGGCTACTCAAGTCTATGATTTGGGGAGAGTGATCAACCCATTGACAGCAGCTGGACAGGCATATGGAGGTCTCGTTATGGGGATGAGTAGGGCTCTGTTTGAGGAGATCATATTCGATGATACAGGTGGGGTGGCCAATCCTAACTTCAGCTTCTATTATATAGCCAGAGCTAAGGATGTTCCAGATGAAGTGATGGTCAAGTTCCTTGAGACGCCTCAAGCCAATGGACCTTTTGGTGCCAGAGGATTCTCCGAAAATGTGATGATAGCTGTCATACCCGCTATAGGCAACGCCATACAGAGAGCAACTGGAGTTGAGATAACCGAGCTCCCACTCACTCACGAGAGAGTTTGGAGAGCAATCAAAGAGCAGAGGCCGGACCTAATAGAAAAAGCGATTAAAGCGCTCAAGGAGTGGAAGGGGTGAGATGAGATGTCTGCACCTTACTTTACCCTGCCAGAATTCAAGTATGTGAAACCAGGGAGTCTAGATGAGGCATTGAAGTTGCTGAAGGAGAACGAGGGGGCAGCAAAGATAATGAATGGTGGAATAGGTCTCCTCGGCTTCATGAAAGAGAGATTGCTTGAGGCTCAAATTGTAGTGGACATAAAGGGAATTCCCGAATTGAAGAAAATTGAATACATTCCTGGAAAGGGTCTCCTTGTAGGAGCAACAGTCACTGCCAATGAAACTAAAGAGTTCCTGGAGCAAAATCCCGAGCTGAAGGAGAAATATAGAGCTTTGTATGAAGCTGCTCAGGTCATGGCCGACGCAATAATAAGGAACAGGGCTACTTTAGTTGGAAACATATTGGAAGGCTTGCCCTATGTTGACATACCAGGACCAGCTGTTTTGTTTGATGCCGAGGTCCATGCTGTGAGTGCAGAAGGTGACAGATGGCTTCCTGTAGATGGGTTAGTTCTTGGACCAGCAACCACCAACCTGCTTCCGACGGAGATCGTTACGGAAATTCTATTTAGGGAACCTCCTGTAGGTGGAAGGTCTACCTATGTTAAGATGCAATCGAGAACTGAATACGGAATAGTCAATCTCTCTGCTCTCATTGCAAATCCAAATGATCCTGGGAAGAGAGATGTAAGGCTCGTGGTAACATCTGCTACGCAGCTTCCCTACCGCGCAAGAGAATTTGAGGAGAGGCTCAAGAGAGCAGAGAGGATAGAGGATGTACTTGAAGGGGAGGTTGATAATATGATAAGCAAGTTGGATGTAATAGAGGATCCGTATGCAAGTGCAGAGTTCAGAAAGCATCTGATCAAAGTTTTGACATTGAAAGCTATGAAGACCCTTCTCTCAGGTGAGTGAGAATGGCGAGAACGATAACTTTCAGGCTAAATGGTAGGCAGAGAACAGTCCAAATAGAGGACAATGAAACTCTGCTGGAAGTGCTGAGGGACAGGCTAGGAGAGACAAGCGTTAAGGCTGCATGCTGGAAGGGAGAATGCGGTCTGTGCACTGTACTCTTCAATGGGAGGCCTGTTAAGTCCTGCATGGTTCTAGGGGTCGAGGCAGATGGAGCTGAGATTATAACTGCTGCTGGTATAAGCAAGGATGGAGAGCTTGCTCCGATACAGAAGGCTTTTATCGAGCATGGAGCGTTTCAGTGCGGCTTCTGCACTCCAGCGTTTGTAGTTGCATCGCACTATTTCCTTCAGAAGAATCCAAACCCAACCAGGGAGGAAGTCAAGGAATTCCTGAGCGGAATACTCTGCAGATGCACAGGCTACAAGCAAATAATCGATGCAATAATGGATGCAGCTAAGTACTACAGAAAATAACTTTTTTTGAAACTTTTTTCCTGGTTATATAAAAGTGCTCAATGCAAATAGAATAAGTGTTGTTCCCAGGAACATAGTGAACCCTCTGAATATCTTCTTTGCCAGCTCCTTCTCAGAGCTTCTGATGTACTTCAGCTGCAGAGCTATAAGGTACAGAGCTATTGCTGAGACTAAAGCTACCGTCCATAGCTTCACTATTTTGCTGGTCCAAAGAAGTGCTATTAGAGCTATCATCATGAGAGTTACAGCTATGGAAATAGCACCTGTTTTCTCCCTTCCGACTATTATGGGGAACATCGGAACCTTGGCCCTTATGTAATCCTCGGAATAATATGATGAAATGTACCATATATGATTCAGGGACCACATTGAAATTATCATCATGAGCACTATTCCTCCGCTCAGCGGAGAGCCAGGATGGGCGAGCCAACCTCCCAGAGAGGGTGATCCTCCAGCTAGGCTACCAACAACAACGCTGAGGGAGGTCCTCCGCTTTAAAAGATATGTATAGGCAACAAGGTCTATGAATGTTCCTAAAAGGCCTGCTAGTAAGACCGCGAAGTTTATCAGAGCAGATGCTCCTAAACCTATGAGCAAGCAGGCTGAGGAAAATGCCAAGGCCTCCTTTTCTTTAAGCTTTCCAGAAGGAAGCGCTCTCTTGGAAGTCCTTTTCATTATTCCATCTATATCTCTATCCAAATACATGTTGAAGCCTGTGGTCCCTGCTATGGTGAAGTACAGCGATATTGTCAATATTGCTAGAATTGCTAGGTCTATGTTGCCACCGGAGGACATGATATATGCAATTATCCCAGAAAGCACCAGGAAGGCTGTTTGAGTCGGCTTGAAGAGATCGAGGAAAACTGCTGAGAGATTCAATGATCTTCCCCACTTCTGAAGTGATCCCAACCTTCTCCCAGTATCTCTTTTCCTTTGTAAAATATTTTTCCATCTCCCCTGAGCGCCCTGCCTATCTCAAGGCATCTGATCCCAACTGCCCTACATGCTTCAATAACTCTTTCAACGGGCTCGCTTGTTGTGAAAATTATCTCGTACTCCTCTCCTCCAAACAAAGTTGCCTGAAGAGGATCTACGCTGAACTTTCTCAATAGTTTTCTCATGTAATTCGATATGGGTATTCTGCTCAGCTCAATTGAGATTTCGCTGCTTTCAGCAATTAGCCTGAGGCTCTTTGCCAAACCATCGCTGGAGTCTATTGCTGAGTCTATTCGAATCAATCTAGCTAGCTCTGAAAATGATGTCACGGCAGCTGGACGAAAGCTTAGAAGCCTCCTAGATGCCTTTTTCCAGGCTCCACTCACAAAGAGATTGTAGAGGAGGCCAGGTTTGCCATAACCATTCTGCACTGTTGTAAATACTTTGTCTCCGGGATTGGCCCCATTTCTTGGAATAGGATAGCCTGAGGAAAGCTTTCCTATTGCTGCTACGTCAATCCATATTTCTCCCCTGCTTGAATTCAGATCTCCTCCGAGGAATGAAGCTTCATACCAGTGAAGTGCTTCTCTTATTCCCCTGGCGAGATCCTTGACTGTGCTTAGCTCCATGTTTCTCGGAATACCCAAGCTGTATACTATGCCCACTGCTCTGTAGCCTTTAGCAGAAAGATCGCTTATGGGACCTGTAACTGCTCTCCATCCCCAGTCCCTCAAGCTTTCCCATGGGTAGCGACTCATGCTCTCGCTGTAGCCATCTATTTTAACAGCGATTTCGCACCCATCTAGGGCCTGCACGTCGTCCTCTGTTGGAAAGCAGGCATTCCTATTAATGACGGGCTTCAGAATTCTCAAAATGCTCCGTATGGTCTCGATTTCTCCCAGCTCAAATACTTTCTTGCTTCTCCTCAAGCAAAAGCTCCCTCAGCTTCTCATTAAGTCTTTTCAACCTTTCCCTTCCCTCGAGTATAGATCCATTAATTATGGATAGCAAATCAGATAGAGAGGCTTCATTAATAAATATTTTAGCACTGTCTCTGAGAGGCACGAATAGCTGGGTGCCGCTTATTAGCTCAACCATGAAGCAACCCTCCGATGCACTCATTATGCCGGAGTGCTTGAAGCCAGAAGCTCTGGCAGCAATAAGGAGCTTCTTTGCTTCTTCTAGATCTCTAGAGCATATGTGGATTATTGGCCCACTTACTATTAGCCATAGGAGTTTTTTTGGCTCGAATTCAATTAGCTTCTTGAGCTCTTCGACGGTGATCTCCCCATGCTTCTTGAAGAGAACTGGCTCTTCGTCCTCTCTTCTCCAGGGATAGTCGGAATCAACAGCTGTGATCCTTCCAATGCATGATGATGTTGTGTAGCTCCTCTTTCTAGAGTTTATCAAGCTCAACGTATCCTCAATTCCTGGGTCAAGGTATCCTATCTCCCTATCGGCTCTAATTCTTTCGAGGAATTCTGTCTTTCTCTTTTCCCAAGCATCCATTTTCAGCTGCCCCTACAGCTCATTATCCTTCTACATTTTTAACCTCCATCTCTTTCTTTTAATAAAATGGGTCTCGGGTCTGCGAGCATTACCCATGATGGACCACGAACATTTTCCATGTAGAAAGTTCAGAGATCATTTGCTTAAAAACCTAGATCCATTACTAAAATTTTGTTGGTGGAAAGAAAGTGAAGAGATCGGGGACAGCTCTCATAACATGTAAGGTTCCGTACGAGATGGCTAAAGAGATAGACGAGCTTGTGAGCAGGGGACGCTTTGAGAGCAGAAGCGATGCAATAAGATTTGCCATAGGTCTCCTCCTTTCCACAAATCAAGCAGAAGAGGAGCAGAATAGTGCCGTCTGAGAGCAGAGAGTCTACGGGCGACAGGAAGAAGCTGTATCCCGATTTAAACGAAACAGAATATAGGGCCCTTGTTTACTTCATGAACAATATATCAGTAGGGGAGATCCTCGCAATAAGGGAGCTGGAGAGCATTGTTGGTATAAAGGATCCGAGGGCTGTAATTGATTCTCTAATAGCAAAGGGATATATTGAAAGAGGTGCTGGTTGTTTCAATCTATCAAGGCGGAAATTCCCACACAAATAAATAGAGATTGGAGAAAGGGTTAACAATCAGTTTTGGAATTAACTGTATTTCATGATCCTGCTCCAAGAAATTGGGCTAGAATTTGTAAAGATTTATTAGACTTACTTCAAAGTAATAAAGGCTCAGAAGGGCCCGTCGTCTAGCCTGGTTAGGACGCCGCCCTGACACGGCGGAGGTCCTGGGTTCGAGTCCCAGCGGGCCCACTACTTTTCAAGCTTCTTGAAATACCTGCTATTGGAGGCTCAATAGAAACTAAATGAATGAGGCAGAGTTTCGCCCATTTTTCTCTGGATTTCTAAGTGGAGCTAAGCATAATACCCTAGTTCAATTTTTATTGCATAGGAGATCCTTTCACAGCCACTGAAATTTTCAAAAATCTAGTCTTATTGGAATAATCCTCTCGAGCTCGTTCTTCGATACCTGCGTGTTTCCCGTGATGGCTCTTATAACCTTTTGAGCTTCTGGAGAATTCAGCCATCTAACGATTGCAAGAAGCTCCCTCATCGGAGCGCTCTTTCTGGGATAGATTACGTTCACATGGTTCTCTGCAACAAAGATTGTGCCTTCTGGAACTAGGGAAGCTCTCAACGAAGCTCTCTTTGGATGCCCAACAATTCTGGATGTAACTATGGCTGGACCTCTATCTGCTTTTTCTTCAGGCCAAACTATATACTGTGGCTTTCCTGGCTTGTTTTCGAGAACAAGCTTGCCATCCCTAATGTTGTGAGACCATATGAGCAAGATGCCATCACGGGGATTGTCAACGAGCTTCTCCTTGTTCTTGTTCCATACAATCTTTCCAGTTCTAACAGAATATCCAAGCTCGCGAAGTGTATAGCTATGATTTAAAGTTTTCCTAAGCAAACCAGCCTCCTCTGAGAATATCTTTGAACCGTTTAGGTCTAGCACGTAGTTCTCGTTGCCTAAATCCAGCTCTCCTTTACCTCGCTTTCTCATAACGAGGATTTGAAATGTATGATTCGCATCAGAAAAGATCCTCGAGCCGTCGAGAACTTTCATGTACTCTATGCTCGTATTTTTTGCTATATATTCTCTCAGCTTCCTGAAATATGCTCCATTGTTCATGGAGGAGGATACCACTAATCCTACGTAGCCTCCTGGCTTCACAACCCTGACTGCCAAATAAATAAAAAGTGAGTAAATGTTGACTCTTCCCCAGAGAATTTCCTCAAATTTTTCTCTAATCTCATCGCTTGGCTTGAATTCATAATACGGAGGATTTGTAACTACGACGTCAAATTCCTCACTGAATGGTTTGGCGAGGGAATCTATTATTTCTATTTGGGCGTCTGGGATAAGCTTCTTTGCAATTTTCCCTAGCTCGGGATCGATCTCCCAGCAGAAGAGCTTGGGGCGAACAAAGTGTTCCCTAGCAGAAACTAGGAACTCCCCAGTACCGCAGGCTGGATCCAGTACCTTAGGCTCAATGAGCCTTGGAATTCTCCGAAGGACTTCCCTCCTCAAGCTCTTCGGAGTGAAGTATTGTCCCATCATTGCTCTATACTCTGGACTTCTGGAGCGAATGTATTCTAGCGTCTCGGGGCGAAGTTCTTCAGTTTCCAAATCTCCTACCTAAACTCCTTTTTTTGTGAGTTTTTTACTCTAAATCATTATTAAAGCTAAGCGGAGATGTTTTAAAGCTACTGCATTATTGCACTGCATTTATTAACTAAAAATATCTTGATATATCGTGATATCTCAGGCTCATATGAAATGAAGACAGCTCAATTTCAAAATATTAGGGAGAGAGGTAGGAAATGAAGCCAAAGGATAAAATTTTCGAGGAAAGGAAAGCTATAGCCAAGCGAACTTTCAGGCTGATTATACTCAATATTCTGAACGAGAGAAAGATGAATGGCTATGAAATAATTAAAACAATGAGGGAGATGTTCGAGGGAGAATATTCCCCAAGTCCTGGACTCGTTTATCCTACTCTCAGAGCTCTGGAAAAAGAGGGGCTAGTTCTAGTAGAGAACATAGGAGGGAGCAAATACTATCAGCCTAGCGATGAAGGAAAAAGAGTCTTGAGAGAGAGGAAGAAGGAGATAGAGGAAATGATTGAGAGAATAAAGGAGCTGAAAAGTGGAAAGCATGGAGAGCTTAAGAAGGCTGTGGAAAGGCTTCTCAGAACACTCTACATATACTTGCCTGAGATATCTGAAAATAGGGAGAAAGAGATAGTTAGGATTCTTGATAACGCTAGAAATGAAGTTGAGAGAATTCTACAGGGTGGTAAAAATGGATGATGTAATTGTAGAAAATCTTTGGAAGATCTATCCGGGTAATATTCAGGCAGTAAGGGGGATATCCTTCGTTGTTCATCATGGAGAGATATTCAGTCTGCTCGGTCCAAACGGTGCTGGGAAAACAACAACAATTAGCATATTGACGACTCTCATAAAGCCAACCAAGGGAAGAGCAATAGTGGGAGGCTTCGATGTTGAGAAGCAGGCCAGCAAAGTTAGAGAAATAATTGGCTTAGTGCCTCAAGACATAGTAGTGGATGATGATCTAACAGCCTGGGACAACATGATGGTGCAAGCTGCTATATACCATATTCCGAAGAGCATTGCGAAGAAGAGGGCTGAGGAATTGCTTGAGTTCATGGATCTGAGCGAATTTGCCAACAAGAAGGCCGAGAACTTTTCCGGAGGAATGAGGAGGAGGCTGGAGCTTGCTGCAGCTCTTCTCCATAGCCCCAGAATCCTCTTCCTGGATGAGCCAACTTTGGGACTAGATGTTCAAGTGAGGACTGCGGTGTGGGAGTACATAAAGAGGATAAAGAAGGAGGAAGACATGACAGTAATAATGACAACTCATTATATGGAAGAAGCTGATAAGCTCTCAGACAGAGTTGCTATAATTGACTATGGAGAAATAAAGGCAATAGGATCTCCTGCAGAGCTCAAAGAGAGCCTGGGAGGAGATATAATAGAAATACAGGTTGATGGTCTGTCACATGAAATCGAGCTCGAAAAATTAATTCCAACGAATGGTCTCATCAAAGAAATTAAGTTGAGGGGAGATGTTATAAGAATAAAAACTGCCGAGGGAGAGAGAGTTCTTCCCAACCTCGTTCTTGAATTGAGCAGGAAGGGGATGGTGGTGAAATCTGTGAACCTGATAAAACCATCTTTGGATGAGGTCTTTCTCGAATATACGGGGAAGAGGATCAGGGAAACAGAAGTATCAAAGGAAGAGGTCTTCAGGGAGAGGGCTATAAGGAGGAGAAGGAGGTGAGAATAAATGGTGAAGGAAATTGGCAGAGGAAGGTTATATTCTGAGATTGGGGCACTTACTCTCAGAGAGCTCAAGAAGTGGATAAATAAGCCTTATGTTGTAGCAATGATGTTAATCCAGCCAGTTCTCTGGATCGGCTTATTTGGCAAAGCGTTCAATTTGACAGGACTCTTCACAATACCTCCAGATATACTTAGCAATCTCCCTCCATATGTAACACAGGAAGTTCAGTCTATGTTCAATGGCATCATGACGAGGCTATTCGGAACCTCGAACATTGATTACTTCTCATATATGGCTGTGGGCATGATGGCAGTGATCTCTCTGTTTGCAGGGCTGCAGACAGGGATGAGCCTTTCATGGGATAGAAGGCTTGGTTATTTGAACAAGCTACTTGTGGCCCCTATTTCTAGGGGAAGCATAATAGTATCAAAGGTTCTCGGAGGAACGGTGAAGGCTATAGTGCAGTCTATGATAATACTGATAATTGCGATCCCCTTTGGTCTCAAGCTGAATATTGCAGGAGCCTGGGAGCTTCTTGCAGCAATTGCTGGTCTTGTTCTATTTTCGGTAGGAATAGGAACCCTGATGATATCAATAACGCTGAAGGCAAAATCATGGGAAACACAGATGACGGTTATGAATCTTCTGAATCTTCCCCTTATGTTTGCTAGCAACGTTCTCGTTCCTTTGGCTATGATGCCAAACTGGCTCCAAACAGTGGCAAAGTTCAATCCTCTAACGTACACAGCCGACATATTGAGGGAGGCTCTCCTTATGGGAAGCTCTGCTAGTTCATCAACTATTCTAAAGGACCTGGGAATTTTATCTATTACAGCAGCCGTTCTTTTGCTCATCGGCGTCATAATAGCAAGCAGGAGCCTGAGGAAGGAGTAGCAGAATGATCATGAAATTTAAGCAGATGTATGGTGGCCATGAGAGAAGCTAAGAATTTGCTGAATAGAGCTAGGAAGAGGGCTGTTCTGGCTTTTTTGTCAGCAGTATACAGGGTTTATCCTGCTAGCAGTAAGTTCGAGGAATACAGAATTTCTGATAGGATAAGAGAAGAATTTGCATGCAGAAAAGTGCTTGATGTAGGGTGCGGAAAAGGAAATCTTGGAAAATTGCTGAGAGATCTGGAGCTGTATGTTGGTCTTGATCTATCTGAGATATTCGAGCAAGACGAGGGGAGAGAGTACATAAGAGGAATTATGGAGAAGCTTCCGATTAGAGAGGGAAAGATCTTTGACTGTGCTTATTTTGTGAATTCGATTTTTTACTCCAGCAACTGGATGAACAGCTTATTTGAAGCAGAAAGGGTTTCCAGAAGAGTTGTGCTTATAGATATAGATAAGAGATACCCGCACATTTGGGTTCTCGATATGCTTGAGGGGAGAATAAGAGCTCCTCCACATGATATAAAGAGGCGTTTAGAGGGGAAAATGAGGGTTTTATGGGAGAAGCACGGAACAACTTTTGCTCTCGTTCTGGAGAAATCATCTTAAGATTATTCTCTCCAGGTCATTGACTATTCTTGCTGTCTGGCTTCTCCCTTCTTTCAGTATATCAGACTCCGTCGTCTGAACATTGTGAAATCTCTCATCAATGTGATTTAGCAGAAGGATGTTGCTTCCTATTTTTGATGCTGCTGCAATAGCCTGCCTAGCTGTGGTGTGTCCATATTTCCTGCACAGCTCCTCGTATCTATCATCGCAGGTGGCCTCGTGAACCAGAACTTCTACCCCTCTCATTTTATCAATGCCTTGGCAGGGCTCAGAAGTATCTCCTGAAAAGCCTATCATGGTATCATCATCTCTTATGGTGAGTCCGAAGGCTGGAAGGACGTGGCATACATCTACTATCTGCATTTGATTTCTTCCCAGACTGAAGGTTCTGAGATTCTCTGCTCTATCAATGAGAAGCTGAAATGAAATGTTTGTGAAGAGATGGGGAGCAACGACTCTTATGCTTTCCTCAAGTCCAGATGGTCCGATTATTTTCAGGGGCTTCCTTCTCCCCTCCATGTGTGCCTGAAAAATCAGCTCAGGAAGGCCGAGAAAGTGATCCATGTGCATGTGGGTAATGAAAACAGCATCGAGCTCAGTCAAATATCCCCTATCGCTGAGCCTGTAGTGACAACCGACCCCACAATCCACAAGTAGGAGGGAGTCCTGAAGCTCTGCTAAGGTGGATGCCCTCCATCTGCTCGATCCAGAACTTCCTCCTGCTCCCGTGCCTATGAAAAGAAGACTAGAGCTCAAATTCTTCACCCTTGCTTTCTCAATTTCCGCAAATCTAAATATTCCTTTTGCTGTTTAGTAAACAAAGTGGTTCAGAGAATCGGGAAATCAAATATGTCGAAAAGTGGTCATGGTATTTTCAGCCTCTCCATAGATAGCTAATAGGAGAGGGAGGTTTCAATTGAAGCTGGTTGATGATTAATGGCGAAGAGTGAAGTCAGCTGTGAGCAGCTGCTGGGGAAAGGATATGTGATGATTATTGCGGAGAAGCCGAAGGCAGCAGCAGCTCTGGCAAGGGCTCTAACGGGAAGGCCTGTGGAGTGCAGGGAAAGAGGGGTTGCCTACTGGATAGTGAAGATGAAAGATAGGACATATGCAATAGCGAGCACAGCGGGACATATGTTCACGCTCTCCACCAACACTGCTGGGTTTCCAGTCTTTGACTATGAATGGGTTCCTAGGTGGGAAGCAGAAAGAAAAGCCTGGCATATGAGGAAGTTCTACAGTGCTCTATCCAAGCTTGCGAGGAATGCATCTCTCTATATAAATGCCTGTGACTATGACATCGAGGGATCTGTTATCGGATACATGATTATAAATAAGCTTGGCAACGGGGCCGAGGCCTTAAGGATGAAATATTCATCGCTAACTGAAGATGAGCTCAGAAAGGCTTTTTCCTCCCTCTCTGGAATGGATTGGGAGATGATAGAAGCTGGCCTCTGCAGGCACGAGCTAGACTGGATCTGGGGGATAAATTTGAGCAGACTGCTCAGCTGGGTGGCTGGAGAAAGAGGGAAGAAGTCGCTTAGCTCTGGCAGAGTGCAGAGTCCTACGCTCTTCGAGGTCGTCAATAGATACTTTGAATATTTAACATTTGCTTCCCCTCCAAAGTTCGTGCTTAGGGCTGTAGTAATTGTCAATGGAGAAGAGCTGAGTACTACACATGTTTCATCTCCTTTCGAAACTAGAATTGAAGCTGAGGACAGAAAAAAGAGGATAGTTAGAGCTAAGGAAGGGAGGGTTGAGAAGATCAAGAAAGAGCGCCAACTCCTTCCTCCTCCTCCAGCCTTCAACCTCAGTGAGCTGCAGTACGAGGCCTCCAGGATCTATGGCTTCTCTCCGAGTTACACACAGCGCTTGGCAGAGGAGCTGTATCTCGACGCTCTAATCAGCTATCCAAGGACAAACAGCGAGAAGCTTCCTCCAACAGTTCCGCATAGAAAGATAATGAGCGGGCTCTCATCAATAAAGAGCTATAGCGAAATAGCCTCCTCTATAATTGCTATGGGAAGCTTCGAGCCAGTGCAGGGAAAAAAGGAGGATCCTGCACATCCTGCTATATATCCAACAGGAAAGATACCAACCAAGATCAGCAGAGATGGGATGAGAATATACGATCTCATAGCAAGGAGGTATATGGCTGCCTTCATGCCTCATGCGGATATAGAAAAAGGAGATGTGCTCATTCAGATTGGGGAGGAAAAGCTCCTAGCACAAATAAGGAGAGTAGTTAAATCCGGCTGGCTATCAGCATATTACTTTGCTAGAGGCAGAGAAAGAGAGATGGAGGTTTCTGAAGGAGATAGAGTTGAGTTGAAGTCAGCCAAAATATCTTCCTTGTTTCAGGGAAAGGTGAGACTGTACACAAAAGCATCGCTCCTGAAATGGATGGAGAATGAGAAAATCGGAACAGAAGCAACGAGAGCGCAGATAATGGAGACGCTGTTTAAAAGAGGTTATCTCATGCTCAAGGGAAAGAGTGTAGTTCCCACAAAGCTGGGGATTGCAGTCGCTCTTTTCCTAAGAGAGGAGTTCCCCGACATAACTAGAACAGAACTGACAAGGAGGTTTGAGGAAAAGCTCCTTCTGATCAGAGAGAATAGAGAGAAGAGAGAAAATGTTGTTAAAGAAGCAAAGGAATTTCTGAAAAATGAACTGGAGAAATCTATTGAGAGAGGAGAGCTATTGAGAAAGCGCATGAGAGAGTTCACTGCCCCAGAGAATAGGTGCGAGCTCTGCGATCTTCCAGCATTGAAGGAAGGGGGGCTCTGCCTAGTACATTATACGGCTCTTCAGAGGCTAACCGAGAGCTTCGATGCATGGGAAAAGGCATTTGGAGAGAGCAGAGAGAAGATACTTAGAAGAATTGCCAGATCCGCTTCAGTTGGAAGGGCAGTGAGAGAGGTTGCGAGGGGCATAATCGAGAAAAAGATAATTTTGTAGCTAAAAGAAAACAACTTTTTGGTGAGCGCCTTTGAGTTCTGTTCTTGTTTGTGGAACAAAGTCCGAGTGGTTCTGCAGCCAGCTATCCAAGAAATTGAGCGTTGAGTTTTTACAGGTAGAGAGCAAGAGGTTTCCTGATGGAGAGAGCTACGTTAGAATAGATGGGCAGGTCTCTGGGAAAGATGTTGTTTTGGCTCATTCACTTTCTCCTCCACAAAATGATTCAATTTGGGAGCTTCTGCTCACAATGGAAGCACTCAGCGAAAGCAGAGCTAAAAAGATAATTCTCTACCTTCCTTACATTGCCTACAGCAGGCAGGACAAAATATTCTTGCCTGGAGAGCCGATCAGCATAAAGGCTCTTCTTCAGATACTTTCATTCATGGGAGCTTCAGGGCTTATAACCTTTGATATCCACAAGGAGAGATCGCTGGAGTATTTCAGGGGAAAGGCATATAGCATAATTCCTGTGGATTCGCTTTCTTCGAAGCTGAGGGAAATAACGAAGAGCCCAGTAATAGTTGCCCCTGACATTGGAGCATTGCAGAGAGCAAAGGCAGTGGCAGATAATTTGGGATGCAAATTCTTCAATTTGAGCAAGAAGAGGGATCTCAGAACAGGAGAGGTAACAATAACTGCTGAAGAGGTTGACGTGAAAAACAGAGAGGTTGTTATCTTGGATGATATTATTAGCACCGGAGGTACTGTGGCTAAGGCTGCTTCTCTGCTCAGGGAATTGGGAGCTGATAAGATCTATGTAGCAGTTACGCATGCCCTTATGGTCGGAGATGCCTACAAAAAGCTGAAAAGCTCAGGAGTTTCAACGATCATAGCAGCTAATACGCTTCCCCCTCTGCCAGGAATAGAGTACTTTGATGTTTCCGAAGAAGGGGCAAAAGCAATAGGAAAATTCCTGAACAATGATTGAGATTGCCTTTTTAATCTGATACTGGAATAAGCAATATGAGGAAAGCTGAAGATTGACTCATGTGGCCTATGCCAACATATCGGGAAAGCATGCCTGTCTGAGCAGAGCTGAGATGCTTTCACTGCTTGAGAATAAGGAAGGATTCAGAGAGATAGCTTCTTTCACTGGAGTGGAGCTCTTTGAAATAGGGGATCTAAATAGCATTGTGTGGGCACAGTCCGTTTCATCGACTCTGAAGTCGGTTGGAAAGGTGCTTCTCATTTTGGGTGCGAAGGGGGAGATAAGGCATTTTGCCTGTCCTGATTCCATAGGTGAAGTTGAAATAAGAAGGATGCAGGGAATGAATAGGGAAATGGGAAGGGAGAGGGCTCTGAAGACGATTGAGGGGCTACTGCGGGATAGATGTGGAAATTTGGAGGGAGGACAAGGAAAGGTGGAAATTTTCCTCACTGATGGAGTCATAATTGTGGGAGAGTCTCTGTCCTCAAAGGGAAAGGGGGAGCTGATGAGCAGAAATCCCCATACTCTTCCATTTTATAAGCCCGGGGCCCTAAATCCCTGGTTCGCGAGGCTCCTGGTCAATCTGGCATCTCCTTTTGGAGGAAAAGCTGTATACGATCCTTTCTGTGGTGTTGGTACTATCCTCCTAGCTGCCTCAGAATTATGGAATATAGAGCTTCTCTGCAGCGATATAAGAAGGGATATGTGTGCAGGCTCAAAAGCAAACCTTGGGGCTCTATCGCCTCAGCCGTTTGAGATAGTGAGGGCTGATGCCCTTCATCTTCCTATGAGGAGAGGGGCCTTCAGCCATGTGGTAAGTGACCCTCCATATAATAGATCAATTAGATCTCTCTATTCAGCTCCAACAGAGCTCCTCTCTGGAGCTCTACAGCAGATCTCTGAAACTATTGAAAAGGGAGGGAGGATCGTCATCTCCATAGATGAAGATCTGGCAAGAAGTGTTTCCATACCAGAGGGAGTTTTTTTGAAGCATAAGTGCCCGATGTACGTCCACAACAGGTTAACCAGAGCAGTGATGGTGATGGTGAAGGAATGAGCGATGCATGGCTAATATTTCTGGGAACAGCTGCGGGAGTTCCCAGCGGAGGTTCGGGCATGCCGGGAATTCTGCTGCAGTACAGAGGAAAATACATTCTTCTGGATGCTGGGGAGGGAACGCAGATTTCCCTCTCAAGGCTGGGCATTGGAAGTGCCAAAATAGATGCTATCTTGGTTTCTCACCTTCACGGAGATCATATCTTCGGCCTTCCTGGTCTAATCCAGACAATGAGCATGGAATCAAGGACTAGGCCTCTTCTCGTCATTTCTCCTGCAGAAATTCGGTCTTTTCTTGATGCTTCCTTCAGAATAACCAGCTTTACTCCTTCCTTCGAAATTAAAGTAGAGGAGCCAAGCAGATTGAGCATAGGAGATGCTATAGATGTTGTGCCTTTTAGAACATGTCATACTATATCTCCTTCCTTTGGATATCTTCTGGTTGGGAAGAGTCATGGAGGAAAAGTTAGATTTTCACTAGCATATACTGGTGATACTATGCCCTGCGATAGTTATAGAGATGCCATAAGGGGCGCAGAAATCCTAATACACGATTCCACTTTTTCTGAGGAGGTTGGAGCTGAAGCCTGGAACTATGGACATTCAACATCGAGAGATGCTGCTTTGCTAGCAAGGGATATAGGAGCAAGAATCCTATTCCTTTTTCATATAAGCAGCAGATACAGCAGCGATCCCCTCGTTCTGGAGAGAGAGGCTAGAAGAATTTTTCCCATGAGCTTCTTGGCAAAAGATGGAATGAAGTTTTATCTGTAGGAAATCACTACTAGAAATTGGTGAACAGGTTTGCCATGTGGGAAAATCAGGTTTGGTCCTGCAGGGAAGCCAATAGATCTGCATGGGGATCTGTTAGATGCTCCCAAATTTCTCAGAGAGATCGGACTGAATGCTATGGAGTATGAGGCTGTGAGGGGTGTAAACATATCTAGGGAGAGGGCAGAGAAGTTAGGTAGCCTTGCCAGGGAAAACGATGTTGTTTTGAGCATGCATGCTCCCTACTATGTTAATCTCTCCGCACTTGAGCAGGAAAAGGTGGAGAGCAGCATAAAAAGGCTCGTGGACTCTCTCCAGGCATCTAGTTGGATGGGCAGCTATGTCGTTGTCTTTCACCCTGGATACTACCTGGATTGGGGGACAAAGGAAGCAGTAGCCAGAGTGATATCTGCCCTGAAAGAAGTTAGAAGCAGAGCGTTGAATGTATCTGCTTCTAATGTGTGGCTGGGACCTGAAACTACGGGAAAGACGAAGCAGGTAGGTTCTGTAGATGATATAATAAAGATCTGCAGTGAAATTGACAGATGCAGGCCTGTGGTTGATTGGGCTCACCTCCATGCTAGAAGCTTGGGAAAATTCCCAACGGGCTACGAGGATGTTCTGAAGGTCATAGAAGCTTTAGAGAGAGGGCTGGGAAGAGAGGCTGTGAACCCCCTGCACACGCACTTCTCTAAGATTGAATATACAAGAGGCGGAGAAAAGGAGCATCACACCCTCGACGAAAATTTTGGTCCTGACTTCAGTATTGTATGCCGGGCTTACAGAGAAGTAGGCATAGATGCTATAATAATAAGCGAAAGTCCTGTGCTTGAGCGAGATGCTCTAAAAATGAAGAGCATTTGTGAAGATGTTTGTTTCGAGAAATAAGAGCACTTGCTTGAAAGAACAAGCTCAAATTATGTTTTGCTTAGCTTTTCTCTCCTCCTCCGCCCTCACCTTGACAATTCCAAGATGAATGGCGCAGGAAACACAATAGCATTTCTTGACAGGGTATCTAGCTATTATTGCTCCCTTCTTCTCGAGCTCCCTTGCCAACTGGGGCTCGATGGGAGAATACATTCTCTCAACACATATTGCTTTATCCTCGGGAACAAGCCTTCCGCAGTTGTCGCATTGAATCCTCTCTACATAGCCCTTTCCTCCTTTATGTCTTCCTCTGCTCTCTCTCTTTTTCGGCATTTACACACTCTCCCTCTCAAATCAGTGAAGCATATTGGCAAAACCTTTGTTCTGAAAGATTTTAAATCTTTGCAGATCGCTGTTTTCTAGCTCAAGCGGACCAGCATTCTTGAGTGTGTGAAAGCTGTTTTAATTTTTTTTAGTCTCTGCAGGATGTCTGGAATTAGCCTGGGAAGCTGTGTGGAAGGCCCAGAGATTATTTAGCTGGAAAAATTTCCATGACTCTCATTCAGAGTGATAATAGCTAATGTGAAGCTTGGAGAAGAAAGAAAAGTACACAGCAAAGCCTGCAGAAATTTAGGGCAGGAAATGGTAGTCAAATTGGATTCTCAATAAGTTCTAGCAAGCCTGAGAGAGGTCTTAGCCTCTCTGCCGCAGATAGGACATTTTTTCCCAGCAACCCAGTCCGGAGGATCAATTGGAGATCCCAGAGCCTTGAGTCCGGTTTTCTCCTGCATCTTCAGAGCGCAGTCATCTTTTCCGCACCATGGCGTCTCAACTATTCCTTTCCTCTCCTCATAATTTTCAATTTCCTGCAGGGAAATCACCCTCCTGATGCTTGAGTTGAGCCTAGTCCATGCTCTCTCCTTCAAGTTCCTGTCAATCTCATCTCCAATTCTGATGACTTCTTCGCATATTCTGTCAGCTTCAACGACGACTTTTTTCAACAGATCTCTCCTAGCAAGGACAGCAGTTCTTCCAGCGACCTCTCTCCTTCCAATCTCAGCTCTGATGGGGATACCCCTTAGCTCAAGGTCATAGAATTTCTTTCCTGGAGTTAGCTCCTCCCTCTCATCTATCTTTGCTCTTATACCGCAATCTTTCAGCTTGCCCTCTATCTCTCTCGCATATCTCAGTGAGGAGGCTTTCTCCTCTTCATTGAAATATATAGGTACTATTGAAACCTGCAGAGGTGCAATTCTAAATGGTAGAACTGCTCCTCTCTCGTCTCCATGCACAGCTATTACTGAGGCAATGACTCTGTCCGAAATTCCATAGCTCGTCTGCCAGACGTAATCTATACTCTCATCGCTCAGCATTACCTTAACATCTATTGGCTTTGAGAACGATTGCCCCAGATGATGCACTGTTCCTATCTGAAGAGCTCTTCCATCAGGAAATACAGTATCGAAGGCGATTGTGTAAAGGGCTCCAGCGAATTTGTCAAAATCAGGCCTTCTTGAAATTATGTATGGGATGCCAAGGCTGTCAAATATTCTCGAATATATATCGAGAGCTTCCTTGACCTGTCTATCGGCGTCCTCGAAGGAAGAATGAGCTGTATGAGCTTCCTTGAACGTTGTTACCTCCCTGAGCCTCAACAGAGGTCTGGTTGACTTTGTCTCATACCTGAATATGCTCACTATCTGATAGAATTTTCTTGGGAGCTGCTTATAGCTGTTAAACCAGAGGCTTTCCATATAGCTAATGGATGTCTCGCTTGTCGGTCTCAGAGCTAGCTTCACATCAAGCTCCTCGAGCCCTCCATGAGTAACCCAGTATACTTCATCCCTGAAGCCTCTTATGTGCTCCTCCTCCTTGACCAAGAGATCCTCAGGTATTAGCATTGGAAAAAGAACTTCCTCGTGTCCTGTGGAGTCCAGCTCTCTCCTAACAACATCTAGTATGTTCTTTCGGAGAGCATACCCATATGGCATCCATATTCCTACTCCCTTTATGGGATACCTGCCGTAATCGTATATTTCTGCCTCTCTCAGTACCCTATCGAACCATTCGCTGAATTTATCTCCCATCTCAGCCACTACGAACCATCTCCCTGGGGACTGAAAACATGGAAAAAGCTTTCTAAGATGCGAATCTGGAAACGCTCAGATCAGAATTATTATCAGAATGGCAACTATCAAACCATATATAGCTATTCCCTCTCCAAGGGCCACAACTAGGAGAACGTTGCTGAATAGCTCCGACTTCTCCGTTAGAGCGCTCAGTCCAGCAGATCCAGCAACTCCCACTGCATACCCTCCCCCTAGACCTGCGAGTCCAACAGCTAGTGCTGCTCCTAGGGCCTTGTAGCTGGAAACGCTTGCCTCTGCAGTTGTCGTCTGTGCAGAGGCAGCTGATGCCATCATTATTAGTGCAAGGAATACAAATAACCCATATAGAAGGAATTTGTAAGCTCTCATCATCTCTACCTCTCCATGGATTGATGTTATTAATTGGGTTCCCTCTTTTAAATATTGCTTAATTTTTCAGTTCATGATTAGGCCTGGAATTTCTTTATTATTAAAGCTCTTTTTCTATTTTACCCTTCTTTTTCCTCCTGTGCAGAAGCTGTCCTTTTTGCCTTAAGCACTTTGAGCCTCGTGAATTCCTCCCTCATCCTCTCGTCCAAGATAAGCGAGATGTACTTTATGCTTTTCTCATAGTCCGGCAAAATGGCGTAGTCAATTGAATTTATCAGGCGCTGCGTTCCTTTCAGTTCTGCTATGAGTCTGAATATTGAGTTCTCGAGCTCTATGAGCTTGAGAAGCTTTTCAAAGGTATTTTTCAGCTCGTCTCTCGCTCGGAAGAAGGATGGAGGTATATCTGCTGGGAAAAGCATTTGGGGGATCGAGTCTCTGTTGAGGCTCAGATAGGGGGTTCTCACTGAGAAGACAAGCTTTGTCTTAACTGCTACTGAGAGGCTGGGTGGGACAGAGACGGCTATATCTGTTGATCGCTTCAAGCCTATCTCGAAGAGTGCCTCGCTATAGGAAGCATATGCTCTCTTCAGCTCTTCAGATGTCTCCGCATATAGCTTTTCATACTCCCCTATCATCGTCCTTATGTAGAGAAGAAGGGCGGACCTCTTCTCATCAAGAACCTTCCTTATTCTTCTTATTAGAGAGAGATCCCTCTTTAGTTTTATCAGGTTTATTTTCGTAGGTAGTCTGCTTCTTTTGTCAAAGCTCAAGCTCTGCTTACCTCAGTTTTTCTTGTAGTACTTCTGTATGTATTCTGGTCTGATATTGGTGAGCTCCGTTTCTGGAAGGATTGATAGAACATTCCAAGCTATTTCCAAAGTTTCCTCAATGCTTCTATTTTCCGTTGGGAGCTGATTGATAAAAGTTCTCTCAAATGCTTCCCCAAATCTCAGATATTTCTTGTCTGTTGCACTGAGGCTCTCCTCCCCTATTATTGTTGCCAGGCTCTTCAGCTCCTGAGATCTGCTATATGCTGCGTATAGCTGATTGTAAACATCACTGTGATCCTCCCTAGTCTTTCCAGCACCTATCCCCTCCTTCATTAGCCTGGAAAGACTCATGAGAACATTCACTGGTGGGTATATTCCCCTATTGTAAAGTCCTCTATCAAGGACTATCTGCCCTTCTGTGATATAGCCAGTGAGATCTGGAATAGGATGAGTTATGTCGTCATTTGGCATTGAGAGGATTGGCATTTGTGTAATGCTTCCCTTCTTTCCTATGACCCTCCCAGCCCTCTCATATATTGATGCCAGATCGCTGTACATGTATCCAGGATATCCCTGTCTTCCAGGTATTTCTTCTCTGGCAGAACTAACTTCCCTCAGTGCTTCAGCATAGTTAGTCATGTCAGTAATTATCGCGAGCACATGCATGTCTCTCTCATACGCCAAGAACTCCGCCAGCGTGAGCGCTACTCTTGGAGTGACAAGCCTTATCATTGCAGGCTCATTGGCAAGATTGACAAACATTGCTACTTTGTTTCTTGCACCAGTTTCCTCGAAGAATCTCTTGAAGAACAGGAACTCATCATATTTTATTCCAATAGCAGCAAAGACAACAGCGAATTGCTCGTTTTCTCCTCTTACTACAGATTGCCTAGCAATCTGTGCAGCAAGCAGATTATGAGGTAAGCCTCCCCCGCTGAATATTGGAAGCTTCTGTCCTCTTACCAGAGTGTTCATTCCATCTATTGCGCTGACTCCGGTCTGTATGAAGTCCTTTGGATAAGCTCTGGATGATGGATTGAGGGGCTCTCCATTGATATCCCTCTTATCATCAGCTATGATTGATGGCCCCCCATCTATGGGATCTCCAAGACCATTGAATATTCTGCCCAGCATGTCCTCGGATACTCCCAATTCGAGTGTCTTACCAAGAAAACGAACGATTGTTCCAGTTGTTGAAATCCCTGTAGTTCCCTCGAAGACCTGTATTACAGCTACTCCCCTGCTCACATCCAGTACCCTTCCTCTCCTCTTCTCTCCAGAGGATAGCTCCACTTCAACTAGCTCATCGAAAGCTACTCCAGATGAAGCCTTAACGAAAAGGAGCGGGCCTCTTATTCTCTCCACTTCCTTAGACTCAATCACTCCAGATATTCCTTTCTTTTCTCTCAGCGCCACGCGAAATCACCTTGACTGTGATTGATTGAATGACTTTAGCTTTTCTACAATATTATTAACAATGGAATCAAATTCCTCCGGCTTGTCGTGCGGTATAGTATATCTTCCTCTCATCAGCTGAGCTACTTGATCCGAAATAGCCGATTCGACTTCTGAGACTGTCGCCAATCCCTGCGATATTATGCTCTGAACTGCTTCATGGACAGTGAGTATAGATCGCAGCATCTTATATTGTCTTCGAGGATCTGAAAATGCATCGATCGGATCAAATGCATTCTGCTTGAGAAATCCTTCCTTGATCAGCCTTGCTGTGAAAAGGACAAGCTTGTCCGATTCGCTTAGGCCCTCCGTTCCTACCAATCTCACTATTTCTCTCACTTCGTTTTCTCTGTACAGTATGTCAAGAGCCTTCTTTCTGTCCTCTGGCCATCTCTGATCAACGTTCTTCTTCCACCACTCACTCACCGTATCTGCATATGCGCTATAGCTGAGGAGCCAGTTTATAGCTGGATAGTGCCTTGAATATGCTAGAGCTGTATCGAGGGCCCAGAAAACTCTCACAAATCTCCTGGTATGGCTTGTTACCGGCTCCGTGAAGTCTCCTCCCGGAGGCGAAACTGCTCCTCCAAGCGTCACCGAACCAATCCTTCTGGGATTACCAATAGCTATAACCCTTCCCGCTCTTTCATAGAACTCGGCTATTCTTGAAGCCAGATAGCTGGGATATCCCTCCTCTGCAGGCATCTCCTCAAGCCTTCCAGCTATTTCTCTCAGAGCCTCAGCCCATCTGCTTGTGGAATCTGCTACTAGGAGGACATCGTAGCCTTGGTCTCTGTAGTATTCCGCCATGGTTATTCCAACATAGATGCTTGCCTCTCTGGCTGCCACTGGCATGTTGCTCGTGTTTGCTATTAGGATCGTTCTCTCCATGAGAGGTCTTCCGGTCCATGGATCCTTATATTCTGGGAATCTCTCCAAAACTTCGGTCATCTCGTTTCCTCTCTCTCCGCATCCTATGTAGATCACGACCTTTGCCTCGCTCCACTGTGCTAGCCCATGAAGGGTTACGGTTTTCCCAGTTCCAAAGCCCCCTGGTATTGCTGCTGTCCCTCCTTTTGCTATTGGAAAAAGCGTGTCAATTATTCTGAGCCCAGTTATAAGTGGCTCAGTTGGCTCGAGCTTGTCTAAATATGGTCTGGGAATCCTCACAGGCCATGTATGATAGAGTCTGAGGGGGGTCTCTCTCCCCGATTGTTCAATAGTTCCTATTTCCTCCTCTATGCTGTAGTCTCCCTCTGGAACAATCTCCTTCAGTGTACCATGTAGATTTGGAGGAATCATTATTCTATGCTCTATGAGCTCTGTTTCCTTCACAGTTCCAATAATGGTCCCACCTTCAAGCTTCTCTCCAGGCTTGATTTGATCGGCAGGAACAAAGTGCCATTTCTTGTCTCTCGGTAGAGCGGGAAGCTTTATTCCCCTCTTCACAAAAATTGAGTTTGTCTCTCTCTTAATTTCTTCCAGAGGTCTCTGAATTCCGTCATATATTTGGCTAATTAGCCCTGGTCCCAGCTCAACAGACAGGGGAGCTCCTGTTCCCCTAACTATTTCTCCAGGTCTGAGCCCGGATGTGGATTCGTAAACTTGAATATAAGCAACATCTCCTTCAATCCTCGATACTTCCCCTATTAGCCCTTCGCTTCCAACCTCAACGACCTCGTACATCTTTATGCCAGCCATATCTTCTGCAACTACTAAGGATCCTGATATTCTCCTAATTCTTCCAAGGACACTCATGAAGATCATTCCTCTTCAAATAGAACCTTTTTTGCTGTGCTCATGAGCTCGTCTCTCATTAGCTCAAAGGCTCTTTTCAGCGTAAAATCCTGGGATATGCCTGTTTCGGGGTAAACCAGAACAAAGCCTCCGCTTCCTTCAGGAAGATCAGCCTTTATCTCGATTTCCTCCGCTTTTTCAGCAATCTTTTTGACAATTTTTTCAAAAATCTTCCTGTCCTTTGCCTCAACATGAAGCTCTATCGAGCTGCTGAGGGAAGATGATAGGACTCTCTTCAGGGCTGAGCTATAGAGTTTCTCCCTGTCTTTTTCGCTCATCCCGAAAATTCTTTCTTCAGAAGCTGATAGCACCTTCTCAACAATTTCATTTATTTTCATCTGAGAGCTCAACCTGGTATTCAGCTCGAGAGATGACTCGAGGCTCCTGAGCGAATCAATGTAAGAGGAATATTCCTCATTGAGTTTAGACAGGGCTTCAGCTCTTATTTTCCTGTATCCATCATCGAGCATTGTGAGAGCGTCTTTCTTAACTCCATTTATGTACTCAGCATAATCCTTGAGCGCTCTTTCTATGACTGCTGAGGACAGTTTCTCTGGCTTACCCCCTTCCAAGCATCTCACCCAAGTAACGAGCTTTTAAATGGATTTCATTCCCTATAAAAACTTAGCCTCGAAAAATGACATTTTTCATTGTAATAACATAATAGTTGATCCTCCATGTGAAGCCTTGTAGCTAGGCTCGATCGCTATCCAAAGCCAAGTGCTTTCAGAACTAGCTCTCTCATGTTGGAGGGAGCAAAGCCGCTTCTGGGAGAGGGAAGAAGAAATATGATCTTTCCCGTCCTTCTCCTTATTCTATCTATTTCCTTAGAAATAACCTCACCTAGATCCTTCTCAACTAGTATTAGAGAGATGTCGTTTCTATTGGCATAGACCTCGATCAGCTTTATTGCTTCTGTGGGATTTCTTTGAACCTCTCCCAAGCAGCCTATGCTCCTGTACATTGTCACAAGATCTGCATTTCCTATAACTACAACTTTACCTTCCATTGGATCTGTGCTCATATTCTTACATCTCCAGAGACGGCATAAAAGCACAAAGTCTTCTAGTGTAGATTGTTTTTTCTATTATTATTTTTTATAGTTTATTTTTCAGCCTGCTATCTTTTTCTAATCATAGATAGAGAAAAAATAAATTAGAGAAGGTTAGAATTAAGAACTACCTGTCATCATCCCTGCTGAAGAGGTTTGCTGCTGATGTTCATCTCAAGAGAGATAGCTGAGATAACGATAATGACCTCCAGGAAGAACTCAAGCAGGCTAGCTTCAACGCTTCTCAGCACCAACATATTTCATCCAATTTCAGTAGATGCTTCCTTTCCCGGGGATACAGATATAACTGCGCAGAAACTGTCATTTGAGCTCACATCAAAGATTAGAAAGCTGAATGATTATATGAGAGAGGTTGGGATCTTCCTCTCTTCTGGAGGCGGCTCCCTCAAGATAGCGGATTGGATAGATTTTTCAAAACAGCTTCTTTCTAAGATTTCGTCCTTGGAAGCATCGGTTGATCCAATAGTCTCAGCCCTAAGAGAGGAAAAGCAGCAGGCAACCAAGCTAGTAGATCTTCTGAGGGAATTGGAGCCTCTCTGTAACCTGGATATTGATCTCAGGGAAATACTCGATCTGAAGCTTATTTCAGTTAAGATAGGCGAGATTCCCTCTGACTCAATTGAAGCTGCAAAAACATTTCTCAAGGATGAGGTATTTTTCATCTGGCCAATAAATGAGAGAAGATCACTGCTTGTAGTCTTCTCCCTGAGGGAAAACGAGAAAAATGTGGAGAGGATTCTAGCATCGCTGGGCTTCAAGCAGATTGAGATTGGGGAGGGGCTTCCAAGCAATCCAATGAGGGCCTGCGAGGAAATTCGAAGTAGGCTGGAGAGACTTGAGTTAGAATTGGAGAGCAGAAAGGCAGAGCTGTTGAGCTATAAGGACAGAATAATTGAGCTCTATGCTGAAGCCTTTACAGCAAATGAAGCAATGAAGATTCTGTCTTTCTCAAGAGTAACAGATAGCTTTATAGTAGTAAGGGGATTCATTCCCTCGGAAGAGACTGTGAAAACTAGGGATATGCTTAGAAGAGCACTCAACGATGAATTTCTACTTTTCATAGGAAAAGTTGAGAGGGGGTTCACTGCAGAAGAGGTTCCCTCATCAATATCTGTTCCAAGCTTCCTCAAGCCGTTCAAGATGATAGTGGACAACTATGGAGCTCCTAAGGCAAGTGAAATATATCCAGTGCTTATGGTTGCTATAACTTTTCCTGTAATATTTGCTCTGATGTTCCCGGATGCTGGACACGGGCTCCTTGTAGCGCTTTTTGGCTATTTTCTAATGAGGAGGGCGAAGGGAAGGGAAGGATGGAAGAACACTGGGCTACTGGCGATCTACCTGGGCATTGCAAGCGTAGTAAGCGGATTGCTGGCTGGAGAGTTCTTTGGACCGCTGACAAACCTTGGAGAAATTCTGTGGCATGGTCATCCACCGCTTCCAAGCCCGTTTGAAGCTGGAGGAACCGCTGTTGACATCATGATCAATATCTCGCTGAGATTGGGTTCAACATTGCTGATTTTGGGCACTTTTATAGGTATGCTGAACTACATTATCTCCAGGGACTTGATCGGGGCAATTGAGGTAGGGCTACCAAAGTTCATTGCCTTCACATTTGCTCTATATCCTTTCGTTATTTATAATTCAGCTGAGGCCGGAAGCATTATATACAGAGCCGTCTTCGGTGGAGCAGGAGACCTTCAGAGCTTCCTTGTGAGGTGGGGATCGATATCTGGCCTTCTTCTTATGTTCCTCGCAGAACCCATTTTCCACGTTGTAAAACATGAAAGGGGATCTGTGTCCTCAGCAATCACTATGTCCTTCATGGAAATGTTCGAAGCTGTTCTCATGATGATAGGCAACACTGCCAGCTTTCTTAGGATTTTGGGACTGAGTGTTGCCCATGCAGGGCTAATGTACAGCTTCACAGTTCTAGCAAAGCTCTTGATGAGTGGCACGGCTGGAATAGTAGCAGGAATCTTGATCTATGTGATTGGAAACCTATTAGCTGCAGGACTAGAAGGAGTTATTGTGTTTGCCCACTCTCTCAGGCTGCACTATTACGAGTGGTTCAGCAAGTTCTATTCTGGGAGTGGAATTCCTTTCACTCCGCTGAGGCCCCTTCTCAACATAGTGATAGAATAAGTATTGTGATTTAAGCTTCACCGTTTATCCAATATTTGTCTGTCTAGCTTGAAACCGCATCGTGGGCAGGTTTAAAAAGCGTTGTGCGGAGAAACCTTAACGACTAGTGCCTTCTCTGAGAGCCTCTTATGCATTGCTTCCCAGGGTCTTCAAGCATTTCCCTTCCCTCCTCTTCTAGCTAGCTTTCCCTCTAGCAACCAAGCCTTCCTTTTCGAGGTCTTCAAAAACATGAACAGCTTTGGGGAAAAGGTGGTTAACTGCTTAGCGAGCTTGCTTACGAAATCTCTCTATTTTTCTCTCGCTTAGCATACTTCTCGAATAGCTCTCTTTTGCCAACGGATTATGCAACAGCTTTCTTCTTCTCGTAGACAATTTTCAGGCTCTGAAATAGCCTAAATTAACCTTGATGAAGCCTGCGCCAGGAGAGCAACCATCCAGAGATAGCTCTTTTGAATCCATGCAAAACCCTAAAAATATAAATCGTGTTTTTTTAATACTAAAGTATGCTTAAACCGGAGAATTACCATGGGAAAGGTTGAGTGGAGCATAAGGAAGATTTCCAGAAATATTACGATGATAAGGATCATTGATTCTGAGACGAGGTTCTTCGAGGCCCTCTGGGAGATTCCGGAAATGATATCCTACAATTCATATTTTATATCAACTGAGGAGGGGGGCATCTTAATCGACACGGGCCCCAGGGATTCCTATGCATTTCTCGAAGCCCTGGACTCAGTAGCTTCTCCAAAGGATGTTTCTTTTCTCGTTGTCAACCACATGGAACCAGATCACTCCGGAGCTCTGGAATTGCTCATTGAGAGGAACAGAGACATCAAGATAGTATCCCACCCAATTTCCTTTCACCTGATGAAGAGCTTCTATGGGATTTCGCCTTCTTCCAGATTGGAGATTAAGGATGGGGGGACGCTGAAGGTTGGAAAAGATGAGCTGAGGTTCTTTCATGTGCCCTGGCTCCATTGGCCTGAGACTATAGTGACCTATCTTGAAAGCAGAAGGGCTCTTTTCACGGGCGATGTGTTTGGTGCCTATTCAATTGAATCCGAGCTTCTAGAAAGTGAAGAAATTGTAAGAAATGAGAAATACCTCTGGGAAATGAAGAAATACTTTGTTAATGTTATAGGTGCATATAGAAACAATGTTGTGAGCGCAGTTAGGAAGCTCAGAGAGCTCAATCTCAATGCGGAAATAGTTCTGCCTGCCCATGGAGCTGTTTTTCATGGAAATGGGGCTCTCGAATCCCTTCTCTCCATATATGAGGGCTGGTCCCTATGTGGAGAGAAGAGGGAGGCTATTATTGCTTTGAGCTCTATGTACGGCTTTTCCGAGGAGGTTGCCAAAGAAGTTTCGGAAGCTCTAGAGCAATTTGGTGTACCCAGCAAAATTTTCAGATTCACATCCAAGATGAGGAATAACTTCTCCGATGCAATAGCAGCTATGCAAGATGCTTCTTTGATTGTAATCATATCCTCGACGTATGAGAATTCTCCCCACCCCATCATTGAATATTTGGTTTCCCTTATGGGGAAAAAGCTATGCAGGGAAAAGAAAATTCTCTTGATCGGAACATATGGGTGGGGAGGGGGGACTGCTGCATCAATTCTCTTAGAGAACCTGGTTAAGAAGGGGTTCAAAGTCCCCGAGCCAATAATGGTGAATTCCAAGCTGACTTCTTGGGATAAGGAAAAAATTCATGAAGTGGTTGCTAAGCTATTTCTCAGCAGCTAGGCCAACCTTTCTGAATATTAGGACCTTTAGAGGATCGATGCCTAATGTGAATGCTGCCGAATAGATAAGGGAAAAGAGGGAGGCTGTCAGTGGAATTGGCTTGACGATCAACCCGAGGGTTCCAAGGGCAAGAAAGGCAGCTATGACCCCTATGATGGAAATTGATAGTTCCCTTCCCGGCCTTGTTCTCCAGAACCACCTTCTCTCCCTCACAATTAGGACTCTGAATTGGCTGGTGAAGACCATTACCAGCAAAATGAATGTCTGCATCTCATGCTGACCGAAGGCAAATAGCCTAAGTCCCAGGTATATGGCTATGAGAGCTTCAAAGAGAAGAGCTATTCCAATTATTGAGGAAGATATCATTAGATTTCTTATGCTCCATTTGTTTGGACTGAGTGAGGGTTCTGCATTGTCTGTAGCCAATGACATTGTGGCAAAATCATTGGCAAAAATCAGGAGGGCCATTCCCATTAGAGTAAGGACATCGTAGCGCAGCCACATCAGGCCAAGTACCAGCAGTAATGTAAACTGAATTACCTTTGCAACCTTGTTCAATATCCATGTGAGCGCTCTCTGATATACTTCCCTGCTCTGAATTATAGCATCCACTATTCCCTTGAGTCCAGGAGTCAGAAGAACTATGCCTGCTGAAGCCTTAGCAACATCTGTGGCATTGCTCACCGCTATTCCAAGCTCGGCCTGCCTGAGGGCAGGAGCATCGTTTACTCCATCTCCCGTCATTCCTACCATGTGCCCTCTATTCTGAAGCCCCTTCACAATTGAATATTTATCTTCTGGATAGACCTCTGCAATGAAGTCCACCATCTCTATTGTTTGAGCAAATTTCTCCTGATCGTAGGACTTTATTTGCGATAGGGATGCTCCCTTGTCCCCTATTCCTACTTTCGCTGAGACCTCCTTCGCTATGAGGAAGCTGTCACCCGTCAGCATCTTGGGCTTTATGTATATTTCCTTGAGCTTTCTTATCAGTTCTGCTGAGTCTGGCCTTGGGGGGTCTGAAAGTCCTATTGCTCCTACTATCTTCATTTCTCCTCCTTCTTCTCCATATGAAACTAGAAGAGTCCTCAGACCCCTTGTAGCAAGATCCTCAATAATTTTTTCCAAATTTTGAGATGCCTCCTTGCATAGATTCTTTATTATCTGGGGTGCACCTTTTGAGACGCGGATTCTCTTCCCATCAAGTTCCACTATTCCCTCAGATCTCTTGAGGGAAGGATCGAAAGGAGTAAAAGATAGCTGTTTTCCCCTTGGCACAATCCCTAGCTCCTTGGCCTTCCTTGCTATTGCAGCATCTATTGGATCTCCAGTTTCTGTACTGCTTGCATATAGGGCAAGCTCCAGGAGCTCCTTCTTATCAATGGAACCCAGGGGGATCAGCTCTGTTACTTCTATGGATCCCATTGTAATTGTACCAGTTTTATCTAGGCAAAGCACATCCACCGAGGCCGCATCCTCAACTGCATCAAGCTTAGCAACGAGAACGCCCTTCTGTGCCAGCTCTCTTGCTCCTGCTGCCTGCATAATTGTCAGAACTGCGGGGAGAGCTACTGGGACACAGCCCATTAGGATAGTTACATCGAATGCTATTATTGAGATAAGTTCGTTCTTTAGTCCTGTAAGATAAGTGAATATGCTGGCTACTATCATAACTGCAATGCCCAAATACATTGAATATTTAGTTATTGAGAGCATTATCTCCTGCTGATGTGACTTTGGTCTCGCTATTCTGACGAGTTCAACGGTCTTTCCAAAATAGGTGTTCTTTCCAGTATTAACAACTAAGCACTTTGCCTTTCCTCTCCTCACAACAGAACCTGAAAATATGACGTCTCCGGAAGAGAGATCCACCGGAAGGCTTTCCCCTGTTAGAATGGATTGGTCCACTGAAATGCTTCCTTCAAGGATTTTGCAGTCCGCTGGAACTACGTCTCCAAGCTCTACTATTACTATGTCTCCTGGAACGAGAAATTTTGCCTCAATATTTTTCAGTCTTCCCGATCTTATAACTTTGGCCCTCAGTGCTAGCTTTGACTTCAGTGTTTCAAGGACCTTCTTGCTCGAGTGCTGATGTGCAAAGCCAACAATGGAATTTATTACGAGTAGAGCTGCTATTATGACAGCTTCAATCGTATGCCCTATTATAAGAGAAAGGGCTATGGCAATTTCAAGCAACCATGGCATTGGACCCCAGAATCTCCTGAGAAATTCGAGCATTGGATTTTCCTTCTTTTCCTCAACAGCATTGAGCCCATAGTGCTTCAATCTTTCCTCGGCCTCTGAATCGCTGAGACCTTCAGCATTTGTGCTCAAAAGCTTCATGGCATCTTCAGCAGAGATTTTCTCGAAGTCCTTTGTAGAAGTTTGCTTGGTGCTGCTCATTGTACAATCACTTCACAGCTTCCTCGCACATTATAGCGTAGCAAATTTAGCTATAAAAAGCATTTTTCGCTCTTAATAATTTTATGAGATTGTAGCATCTTTTAAAATGTCGCACTAAGCTTTCCACTGGAGAGATTGCTTCCAGAGGTCGTAGGATCACTTTTTTGCTTCGAGAATAAAGACCGCTCCCCCTAGCATGTAGTAGCACTTTGCCTTTCCAAATATTTTTTGAAAAAGAAATTTGATTGCTGGAGTGCTCATGAATCTTGTATATGTTCTTCTGAGCTCAATGTATCTGGTTATCCCTCTCCACCCCATCAGCACAGCTCCAGCTATGGCAGGAAGAAAGAGCATGTAAGGCCCTTCCAATATTTTGGAATAGATCCTTTTCCTCAGAGGCTTGCCAAGGTCGAGTATTAGGACAGCTGCTCCCTCTCTCGCCACTCTCCAAGCCTCTTTAGCTGCTCTGAAGTAGTTGATGGCATCCCTGAACGAAAATGAGAACGTTATGGTGGAAATGCTTCCATCCCTGAACGGAAGGGCTTCGAAGACTCCCCTAACAAGCTCTATCCCCTGCCTGTTGCCGTGCCTTCTTAAGGCTTCTTCAAGCATGCTCGTGAGGGGATCCAGGCCAATGATGTAGGATTCTTCTCCGAGGGATTCCAACAGAGCTTTTATTGAGCTTCCAGGACCACAACCAGCATCCAGAACAGGAAATTTAGTCCTCGTTGAGAGCTTTCTCACATTAATCTTGAATATTTCCCTAACATAGACAACGCTGCCAATGCTCATTATCAAGTTTGCTAAATCATAGATTTGAGGAATATCGCTTAGAACCTTTACTATTCTCGACCAGTAGCTGAGAGATACTTGCTTATCGCTGGGAGATGAGGCCAAATTTACTTCCTCATTATGTATTTTGTTTCAAGGCCACTGTCCTGCAGCTCGATGCCCATTTCTCCCAGAGAGCTCCTAATTCTATCAGAAAGCTCGTACAGCCCTCTCTCTCTCAAGCTTCTTCTAACGGCTATTAAGAGCTCAATCATTTGCTTCAGCCTCTCATCTTCCCTAGCGAGAGATGCTTCTTCTGGTACAAAGTCGAAGACCAGATTGGCCTCATGAAGGAAGCTGAATAGCTGTGCTGCTATTGCTGGATTCCAGCTTCTCTTCAATATTGAAAAGTAAATATCGGTTGCCCTCCTCGCGCTTTTTAATGCAGCGGCCGTGTTGAAGTCGTCGCTCATTGCCTCATGAAATTCCCTGTGAAGGTATTCTATCTCCCTTATGACCTTTATCTCATCGTCTTCCAATCGGAAATTCTGGGAGAAATCCCTGAGTGAGGCTCTCAATTCTCTATATGCTGTTGCCAGCCTCTGCTGGTTTGCCTCGTGTTGCTGAAGCGATTCCTCGTTGAATTCAAGTTGGCTCCTGTAGTGAGAGCTGAGGACCCAGATTCTTATAACTTCGGGGCTCCAGCGCTTTAGAACTTCATCTATGTATATCATGTTTCCCAGGCTCTTGCTCATCTTCTCCCCCCTTATGGTGAGCATGCCAGCATGCATCCAATATCTAACCCACGGTCTAATTCCAAACAGAGCCTCAGACTGCGCCCTTTCGTTTTCATGATGGGGAAAGATTAGATCCCCTCCTCCTGCATGTATGTCTATGGGGACCCCAAGATACCTAGAAGACATAACACTGCACTCTATGTGCCATCCAGGCCTCCCTTCCCCCCAGGGGCTGCTCCAATGGGGCTCTCCCTCCTTCATTCTCTTCCAGAGAGCAAAGTCGAATGGATTTCTCTTTTCCCTGAGCGTCTCTTCCTCCTGTCTCCAGCTCTCCATGCTCCTCCTACCTGATAGCTCTCCGTAGTATGGGTATTTACTCACATCGAAATATACGCTCCCATTTGATTCATATGCGTAACCAAGCTCAATGAGTTTCTGAATTGCGGAGATAATCTCCTCTATATGATGGGTTACCCTGGGAGAAAGAGTGGGATATATTTTCAGCTTGCTGAGAGCTTCAAGATATGCTTTTATGTTCTCCTCCGCAACTTCTTCCCATTTCTTCCCAGTCTCCTGTGCTTTTTTTATTATCTTATCATCTATGTCGGTTATGTTCTGTATATGGACTACGTGATATCCCCTGAGCATGAGGTACCTCTTGACGGCATCGAAAGCTATATATGTCCTAGCATGCCCGAGGTGAGATCTGTCGTATACTGTTGGACCGCAGACATACATTCTCACTATTCCAGGCACAGCTGTCTGGAATGACTCGGTTCTTCTAGATGCTGTGTTGTATACTCTCAGCTCTGGCAGACTGCTCATCTTACTGACCTCAGCAAAAATATTGGAAAGAGGATTATTATCGTTTCATCTTGATTGCTATGAGCGCTCCAAATATAATTGTGATTAGGGCAGCTATGGGGAGAGGCACAGATATAGGGATGCTGACGCTGCAGGAAGAAACCGAAGGATCATCCAATGTGAGGATCTGTTCGCGACTCATGAATGAAATGCTCTCATTTGTTGAGCTTCCACAGGTAAGTGTTGAAAGTGTTAGCACGTTGGGCAATCCAAGCAAGGATGTTTGTATAGCTGCTCTAGCCCTAAAGACCCCCCTCCCCTCGATGGGATTGTTTAGAGTAGCATTTGAAAGCACATTGCCCTGAGAGGTTGAGATATAGAGAAGCTGAAATGATAGAGAATATGCATAAATTCCACTATTTCCATGAACTGTGGATGCGAGAGATGAAAGGTTCAAGGAAGTTCCCTCAGGAAGCCAAGCTGTGTAGTTTCCGTTGAGAAGCTGTATATTAACGAGAAACTCCCTTTCATATTTGAGAAGCACATCGACTGGAGAGTTAACAGTGAAGTTTAAGTCCAGGGCTGTTCCATTTGGCAAGAAAGCTCCAACTAGAACGAGCCTCGTATTATTATTAAAAGCTATTATCTTGCTTGAAAGCAAGTTGAGGTTTTCTCCTGGCTCTATCCATACATCGCTCTCATTGAACGGGCTAATGATTTTCACCAAGTATTCTGTAACATATATAGCCTCAAGCCTTCCAGGAGAGCTAAGGCTGAAGGTCTGCGGATTGATATAGGTTCCGTTGAACTTGAGGGAAGAAAGCACCAGAGAAGTTCTGTTTCCAAGATCTATCCTTTCTGGTATAAGCGAGAGGAAATCCCTTCCCTCTCTTATCCATATATTCTTTTCTCCATTATAGGTGAGAAGATCCACAAGATATTCTTTTCCATAAACTAATGTCAGGTTAATTGGGCCGGAAATTGAATAGCTGCTGAAGTCTATTTTATTGCTATCTATGAAAGCTGAAATAAGAACCATTCTCTCGCTCTGCGATAGATATATTGTTGTGTTTATTAGATTCATCAGAGGGGTTCCATCGATTGCCCAAATCGAGCTGTTTCCTAATGGGGAACTTACTCTCACCAGGTATTCTCTAGTATAATTGATGAAGACGACAGTTCCCATGGGGACCGTGCTTCCGTTTACCTCCCTCCCGTCCACATAGGCTCTTGGTAGGATTAGCCTTGTTCCGTTGCCCAAATCGATCTCCTTAAGATATTGAGATATGTCGTTGCTTTCCTGCATGAAAACTCCATAGGGAGTCACTACTATTACGGAGCTCGACCAGAGCTGGTAAGCTTCTGCATTTCCAGGAAGCACAGCTGCTGAGTGGGGGAAAATAGCTATGGAGTTTGCTCTAGCTCTCTCATAGGTAGCAGTTCCAATGCTCCAGGCCGCTAGAGGAGGGATCCAACTTCCAGAAAGATTGTAGTACAGAGAGAGCTCAATGCTTCCTCCACTGAGAACAGCTATTGGCTCTTCCGCTGAATATCCAGCAAATACGAGTTCCAGATCCAGAGGAGTGCCGTACGAAGTCTTTATAGAAGGATCAATGTAGATTTCTGCTCTATTGGCAGGAGCATAGGGCTCTATGAGCACAGAGTCGTAGACTTTTCCATCCAGAATGAAGTTCACAATAATGCTAGAACCTTTAAGAGCAGTGGAAATTGTTAAATCATGGGTTCCAAATGCTATGGTGCCTTCCTTCCCATAGGCATAGTACTGCTCTCCTCCTCCCCAATACCAATATGTTCCTCCATTTCCAACAATTCTTCCCTGAGAAAATTGGGATGGGGCTGATGTGGCATTCCATATATTGTCGATATATCCTAGCATTGAACCATAGCTGCTTTTCCAATTGAGGCAGTTCTGAAGCCAATATATCTGCCTTTTTCCATCAGCCAGATCGACAACGAGGAATGCATTGAGCTGAATGGAGAAGCCGGGAAAAGCCGCTGTGCCATTTGCATAATAGGAAATGGAAGATGGGGGATTGGTTATGTTCACAATGCCTCGCACCGAATTTGTTCTAATCGAATAGAAGAATGCTTCACCGGAGAGGGAGGTAACGCCATAATCAACCACTCCAACAGGTGCTATGCTTCCAAGCTGAGAGATTGTTGCCTTTATATTGCCATTTATCCAGGCTGCTACAGCAGGAGATCCGCAGAGCTCAACAGAGATGTAGCCGTAGTAATCAGCTGGATAGCTTCCAGGATTGTATATGCCTATCTCCAGAATTGCTGGTGTAGAAATGTTTGCAGTGAAAGTTAGGCTCAGATTGCTTGAAGCGCTACTTCTATATATCTCTTTTCCAGTTATGCTATCCTTGATAACTAGTTCCAATGGTTGCGTCGAAAATATAGATGAGAAGATGGAAATGCCTATGCTTCCGGGAGCAGATATGTTTTCAGAGTAGTAAACTTCATAGTTGGGGGCTATGCTTCCGAGCCTCTCATGCGAATAGGTGAAGTTGAGAGTTTCCATGTAGCATTGAAATGCATGCAGAGTTTCCCCCTGTGCCAGTGCTATTTTCCCCGATAGCAGGAGAAGAGTTACCAGCCACAACAGCGCTCCAGCAGTTAGATACCTGTTCATGATTGGGATCCTCACTTTAGAAAATCAGATCTTCTTCAACAGCTCTCCCAGCTTCCTCGCATATTCTTTTAGATTGAGCTCCTTTACCCTCTCCACAGATGCCCTTGAAAGCCTTCTCCACTCCCCCTCATTGTTCATGAGCCTGAGAACAGCATCTGCTGCCTCATCCCCATCCACATATCCAAGGGCATTTCTCCCATCCTCAGCCAGATCGCTCCATGCACCTCCAGATCTGTGAATCACTGCTGGAATTCCCCTGGCCATTGCCTCTGCAACAGCAATTCCCCAGTGCTCGTTTACTGTTGCATGCATGAATACCCTGGATCTGTCCATGATTTTAAGCTTGAGCTCGCTTGGAGCATTGAGCAAGAGGCATATGCTCTCACTGCATTCTTCCTTTTCAGAGATCTTGATCCCCATGCTCCCAGCTAGCTTCATCAGCCTACTCACATATGCTCTGGAATGGGGGGTGGAGGAGGACCCAATTATGTATAGCCTTATCTCAGGATCCTCCCTGAGGAGCCTCGGCAATACCTCCTCTATGACCCAGTGATACCTCTTCTCCTCGCTGTACCTCCCAATCATGACCACGCTCTTCTCCCTCTCCTCAAAGTCCCTTGGCCTCTCAACTATCTCCATCGATGGCGGGATTGGGGGGTTCAATACAGTGGGCTTCTCCCCATACACCTCCCTCACAATGTTTCCAGTCCAAGAAGAGTTTGTTAGAACGAGATTTGAAGCATCAAATGGATTTATACCTGTGAACTGCGGAAGAATCTTCTTGTATACCCACCAGTACAGATTCATCGGAAACCTACCGTACCTTTCGAGAATGTACGGATCGTTTCCATAGAAATACCCCTTCTTTCTGTAATCCTCGTTAACGGCTGCCTCAAGAGGAAAATGAATGTACTCTATGGTCTCTATTCCCCTCTCTCTGAGCTCTTTCAATGCTCTTCGTGACGTAGCCTCATCGGAAAATACTATCTCTGCATTGAATTTCTCAGCTGCTCTTTTCCCCACATTGCCTACGAAGAGCCTTAAGTAAATTCCAAATGCCTTCAAGTCTATTGGATAGCTATATGTTTCAAAGTCTTCCAGGGAAATGCCGTACCATTGGGGATACTTGCTAACATCTATTTTCATGGGTGAGGCGAGGACGGGATCAAATCCCATAGCTTTCAGAGCGATTGCCGTGGATGAGCATACAAGCTCTCCTCCTCCTGGCTCGTTCCAGTAGTGATGAAGAACTACAGCTTTAGCCATCTCAATCAACTACAGAGAATTATTGAATAACTGCTAAAAACGTTTTTTTACTAAGCAGAATTTCCCTTTTTCTTCTATGAGAACTCCATGCTCATTCCAACGTGGATCTGCTTGAACTTTGTCCCAAAGCTCCTCAAGAGCTCACAGCTGGCTCTCAATCCAGTACAGTGACCTGCGCAAATGGCATCGATATCAAGCTTAGAGAGATGGCTTACTGTTCTGATTATCCTCTCATCCGATGCCTCTGCTAGATGAAGGCCTCCTATGATGAACTTTATTTTCGTCTCACCGGTTAGAGCTCTTGCTTTTTCCAGGATGTTTATTATGCCTGAATGCCCGCACCCGGTAACTATTCCAATGCCACTTCTGAACTTTATGACAAGAGCTATGTCATCGGATATGATGTCGCGCTCCAGCACTCCATCCTTTCCAACAAACATATAGGGCTCCTCTACTTTCTCAAAATCATTCCTTCTCTCGATTTCTCCAGTTGTCAGAATGCCTGGGGCTATCTCTACAGGATCTCTGGATAGAATGGGATAGCCTCCCAATCTCTTCAACTCGCCTATTTCTGAAAATGACAAAATTCCAACAGGACGGATGAACGGCTCACTGATGAAGGATGTCTTGAGGGCAAGGGGATGCATTACGATGGGTATTTGCTTTCCTTCAGCTTTTTCGAGCACCTTCAGAAGCCCTCCTGTATGATCCCAGTGTCCATGTGTTATAACAATTGCATCAATGCTCTTTGGATCTATCTCGAGCATTTTCATGTTGAACAAAAGGGCCTCCCCGTTCCATCCAGTATCCACAAGAATCCTTCTCTTCTCCTCCCCCCAAGATGCCTCCAGAAAATATGAAGCGCCGTGCTGAGCGAGAAGTTTCCCTCTGAATCCTACCTGATTGTCCGCCAGGACTCTTATTCTTATTCTATCTACAAATTTATCCTTCATCATTGTCAACTCCCTATTTTTAATATGTAGGGGGTTTCCTATTAATCCGTTGCTTTGCTTCTTTATCTAGTTATTTATTATTTGAAAAATATATGTTAATATATATAATTTAGAACAATTTATAGAAAGATATATAAACTTTCCACTAAATTTGTAGATTAGTGACAAAATTGAGAAATCCATTCGATGAGCTGAACAGAACTGGGCTCACTCGTGGACATTTAAAGCTATTGATAGTCTCAGGATTTGGGTTCTTCACAGATGCATACGACCTGTTTGTAATAGGCGTTGTGCTTTTAATTCTCTCAAGCGATGCCTCTACATCATTTCACCTTGCTGGAAATGAAGTGGGTCTCATAGGTGCCTCTTCCCTAGCATCAGCTATTCTAGGACAGCTGCTATTTGGAAAAATAGCTGATGTCTATGGGAGAAAGAAGGTCTATGGAACAGAACTAGCTATATTGATAGCTGGAGCAATCATGAGTGCTCTTTCATGGAATTTCTCTTCCCTGCTGATTTCCAGGATCATTCTCGGAATAGGAATAGGAGGAGACTATCCAGTGAGTGCCACAATTATGAGCGAATATTCCAATGCGAGGGACAGGGGAAAGCTTGTTGGACTTGTCTTTTCCATGCAGGGGTTGGGCGCTATTTCTGCTGTTCTTGCTGCTTATTTTCTTGCATCGAAATTGCCTGCTGAGATTGCGTGGAGAGCTCTGCTTGGAATTGGAGCAATTCCTCCGAGCTGTGTTGTTTTTCTGAGAAGGAAAATTAGGGAAACTCCGAGATTCTCTCTCTTTGTAGCAGGTAACGAGAAAGAAGCATCAGAGGCCCTGAGAATTGTTTTGGGAGAGAAGGTCAGCAAGCAGATTGAAGGTGTTAGGGGAAGAGGTTCGGCATTTAGCTTCAATGAGTTTCTCAGAGAATATCGAAAGCCATTGATTATAACTTCACTTTCATGGTTTCTCATGGATATAGCATTCTATGGAACTGGAATATATTCTGGTTTCATAGTTTCTCAGATCGTCATGCTGCACTCATTTCAAGGAAGAATTCTAGCAGCGGGGATACCCTATTTCATTGGAGGCTTTGGATACTTCCTTGCAGCTTTTCTAATGGATAAAATGGGTAGGAAGAGGATACAACTGCAGGGATTCTTGGCGATGTCAGTGATATATATCCTAGTAGCGGCTTCTATAGTTGCTGAAGGGAGCAGGATAATAGGATTCTTATTTCCGAGAGAATTAGCGTTTCTGATCTACAGTCTATCGTTTTTCTTCATAAATTTCGGTCCAAACGAGACTACATTCGTTCTCCCATCAGAGCTTTTCCCAACCAAGTTCAGATCCACTGCTCACGGCATTGCATCTGCCTCCGGAAAGGCAGGAGCTGTAATTGGAACTTATCTCATGCCGTTTGCCCTTGAAAGTATTGGAGTGAGAGGAGTTCTGGTGATCCTTTCCATTGTTTCAGTTATCGGAGCCATAATTTCTCTTGGTCTGAAGGAGCCAGCAGGTCTCCCTCTCGAAGTTGTATCTCATGAGATTTGAGAGATCTTCCCCTCACAACACTTCTCGAACCTGCCCACGATGTGGGTATGTAGTGAAGAGACGAGTGAGCAGGGCATTCAAATGCATAAAATGCGGTTTCAAGCTAGATAGGCAGAAGCTGGCATCTCTCACATCTACCTCAAGTACACCAGTATGTTGGGTTTTTCCTGCAGCTGTGAGCCGGAGCTGGATGAAGGGGAGCTATGGGTTGGGGTTACCCTGAATGGGCGGAAACCGATAATGTGAGTACCGATAAAAGGTGCTCCGAGGTCTGTGAAGCCAAGAGTTACATCAGACTGCATCAACTAACATGAAACCCGAACCCCCGAAGGAAATTTACACGATCACTGAAACTATGAGCTGAAGAAAAGGTTATCGATATTTAGTTCAGAACCTTTGATAATTCTGCTAATTTGAAAAATTTATATATAATATATTTAAATTTTTCTTCGGTGATAGTCATGGCAGAGAA
The DNA here is from genome assembly GCA_038734945.1 of Fervidicoccaceae archaeon. Classification (NCBI taxonomy): domain Archaea; kingdom Thermoproteati; phylum Thermoproteota; class Thermoprotei; order Fervidicoccales; family Fervidicoccaceae; species Fervidicoccaceae archaeon. The sequence goes on from JAVYOA010000001.1 coordinate 59,760, forward strand.
AGCTGATAGCGTAGGAAGGGCTCTGGGAAAGCTGATTTTATACATAGTTATTGTTGCAATTTTTCTCGGGATAGTTAATTACTTCTTCAATGTCTTTATACCTCAGATCGGAGAAAGCTATCCAAGCCTAAAAAGCTTAAGTATCCTCAAGGACTATTATCCATATGTAAATGCTATATTGATCCTCATCCTTGGATGGCTAATCATAGTTTCAACGGCAAATGCTTTCTATGCTATGCTGAAACCAAAATACGGGGTTTCAGCAGCAGGAGCGGTCAGAAGTCTTGTGAGGATCCTTGGAATTGCTGCCTTAATAGCTGGGGTTGCTGGAAGTGCTGCAGGAGGAGCTTCTGGCGTGGCCCTAGGTGGGTTCATTGGAATGATAGTCGGATATGCCACACAGCAAGTTCTGGGACAGGCTGTCGCTGGAATCTTTGTGCTAATTTCGAGACCATTCAAGATAGGCGATCTTATCGATGCTGCTGGAGAAAGTGGAGTTGAAGTTACTGAAGTAGCTACCCTTTTCACAATTGCTAGGAGAAAGGATGGCAATGTTGTACTCATACCAAACAATGCTCTGATAGGACAAAAGATAGTTATAAATGCTAGAAAAGAAGGATAAGGAACTCGAAAAATATGCTTCAGTGATTAATTTTTTTAAGGTTTAATCCAATACCCTTTTAGAAGTGTGCGCCGCGGTAGCTCAGCCTGGTTGGAGCGCCGGACTCATACGGAGTATGAAGCAATAGGTCGCTCCTGAGATATCCGGAGGTCCCGGGTTCGAATCCCGGCCGCGGCACTCTTCCTTAAAGCACACTCATCCACTCTGTGTTCTTTTTTTCTCTGCTTCTGAGCTCTTGATTGAGCCAAAAATGAGGGGCTTCTCCTTAAATATTCCATTTGGATTAATTAACAATATAGCTATGATTGAAATACTGAGAAGAAGATAGTCAAGCCAAGCTACATTGAATGCTAGGAAAGATGCCAGCTGCTGCTTATATGTGTAGATCAGTGTTCTTGCTGTAACGAAGACAAATGTTCCAACAACTGGCCCCAAGTTTGTGCCCATTCCTCCCAACATCATCATTACCCAAGGCCAAAATGTCCAGGAAAATCTGTCGAATGCAGTTGCTATGACACCTAGGGTGTAGTAAGCATATAGGCTTCCAGCAAGAGCTGCTGTGGCAGAGCCTATGAAAATTACTGTAGCTCTTTTTGCAGCTATGTCTTTACCCAGGGCACCTGCAGCATCTTCATTTTCTCTTATGGCTTTGAGAGCTCTTCCAAAGGGAGTTGTAAGCATTTTCCAGTATATGAGAAACACGATGATAGCAATGGCGGAGAGCAGAGCCGTGTAGTACAAGTATCTATTTCCACCAAGGGAATAGAAGGGATCTGGCACTTGAACTCCAGAGGTTCCTCCAGCTATTGGCTCATAATTGTAGCCAACAACCCTGATGGTTTCAGCCATCGCCAGGAGAGTGATACCCAGGTAGTCCTCTCTGAGCCTGACTGATGGGATAACGCTCAAAAGACCTATAATCCCTCCTACCAAGCTGGAGAGAGCTACTGTTGAGATGAATAGAAGAGCTGCTGCCCAAGCATTGGAGGATAGCCATGGATTGACTGTGGATACTATAATGTTGTTCTGAGTCACGTAGTTGCTCACTGAAATGGGATTGTTGCCTTGAAGAGCATTGTAGAGAAATACTCCTATCCTTGGAGAGAACCAAGCAGTAAATAGAGCGCCAGAAATTACCGCAAGCATTTTCCCAAAATTTGGAATCCCTGTGAATCCAGCTTCAAGGTTGAGGCTAATTACGACAATGAGATATATTGAGGCCATTGAAATGACTGCCAGGGAAAGCTGAATAATCTCTGATGACAGTTCTCCTCACCTCCTCTTTATCTTGAATGGGCCTATTCCTGCCAATCCCTTTGGGAAGAGCATGAGGGTTGCTGTCATTATGAGGAGGGGAATTATTGGCCTGTAGGCACTGCTTATTCCGGTGAGCGCTGTTATGTAGCCAAGAAGGACTGTTTCGCTTAGCCCAATAATGATCGCACCAAGCACTGAGCCGTACAGCGAACCAATGCCTCCCAATATGCTTGAAGCGAATATGCTTATTATAAGCGTCATTCCAGTTGATGTGTTTGTGTAGAATTTCAGTGGTATGAGAGAGCCTGCTATTCCAGAAACTCCTCCTGATATGAACCATGCAGCAACGCTAGCGAGCTCCACATTGATGCCTATGACACCCGAGAGATTTGGATTCTCGACGACTGCTCTCAGAGCTATTCCAAATTTGGTCTTTTTGAGAAGGAGTTCGAGGGATGAGAGTATTGCTGCTAATAGAATTGGTGCTATAAAGAGAGCTCTCTGCACGCCAGCTTTTCCCATTAGGTCATAACTATAATAGGTGAAGTCCCTCGCATCTATGCTCAGCGGAACTTTGTATCCAGCTTGGTTGGACAAAGTTGAAATTGCTGAGAGAAAGCTGGAACTAGCAGCATCAACGTAGATATTGAGAACGGAAAAAATGAACATGTCAGTTGCTATTGTAGCTATCATTAGCACAGTTGGAGATCCTCCTCTTCTCTTGAGGGGTCTCAGCACTGCTAGGTATTGAGCAACTGCAACCAGCCCTACAATAATGAATGAAACTAGAATGAATTCCAGATATACAGATAGGGGGATCGAGTAGTTGTAGACGGAGGCGTTTATCTCCAGGGGATTGGCTCCAGAGAGGAGGGCATTTTTCACGGCTCCTATTCTGCTCAAGCTGACTAAGGTCCATGTGGTATATGCACCGAGGATGGCGAAGCTGGCCTGAGCAAAGTTTGGAACCTTTGTTATCGAATATGTGAGGGAGAGCCCTAAGCTGAGAAGGGATAGAATGGAGCAGTATATTATAGCATTTACAAGCTGAGGAGGCAGCACGGGCTAACCCTTCTTTGGATTTTAAAGGATTTCAATTATAAGTGGATTATATTCCTTTCTCACTATTAAAAAAATTAGCTGAATGTGAATGATTTTGTAGCTGTGTCGTACATTCCTTTGTAGCTCCATACATACTGGCCCTGCTGGCTGTCCACTGCATATATAAAGTAATTAGCATATGCCCTATCTCCATTGGCATTGAGCTGAGTCCAGCCTGTTACTCCATAGTAGTTAGAAGCTATTGTTGGGAGGATCTTGATAACTTTGTCCGGAGAATAGTCTCCTGCTGTTATTATAGATAAGGTCAGGATCCATGCTATATCGTATGTGTTGTAGGCATATGAAATGGGCTCTGTTCCCAGACTCTGGATAAACCTCGCTGTGAGGTTCTCGTACTTTGGATTGGGCAGTGTTCCAGCTATAGTGGCAGTGAAGTTCGTCTTTACTGCGAAGGAAGCTGCAACTGGATCGCTAATTAGCTTGCCAGATTTAGCTATTCCATCTGTTCCTATCCATCTTACGCTGGAGAGTGATTGGTACTGACTTGCCTGATCGATGAATTGGACTCCTTCCTCAAAGGATATGAGGACAACTCCAACGCTTGATTCCCCGTATTTTCCTATCAGAGAGCTCACAGTATTAGCAAGCTGGTTCACTTCAGAAGTGTAGTCGCTTGCCTGCACGGAATATCGAGGTCCAGTGATCGCATCGATTCCGAGCAATGCCATGTTAGCAATTGTGGAATTAGCCAGGTTGTCTCCCCAGTCATCTCCTCTCCAAACAATAACAACATGTTTGAGACCGTAGTACTTTGCCAATTGTGCCAGAGCCTCCCCCTGCATTCTATCATCGACAACTAGCCTGAAAATGAAGTCGTTAGGAATAGCTAGAGCTGGAGATGTACTAGAAGGGCTGAATATTATTATATGGTTCGAATTAGCGAAGCCCATGATGTTCTTAACTTCAGAGCTTGCCATTGGACCAACTATGAATTTCACTCCTTGTGCATAGAGGCTCTGCAGCTTTTGAAGCGCCACGTTTGGATTAGTCTGTGTATCCTCAATGAAGACCTTCACTTGGTATGGAAGCCCGGAGGAGTTGAGGAATGCATTTATGTCTGAGGCAGCCAGCTGAAGAGCCAGACTGTTCTGCTGTCCAAAGGTCTGAAGATCTCCGCTGAGGGGGAAGAGGCCTCCCAGAGCTATTGTGGTTAAGGTTTTCGCCGATGTGCTCTGCTGTGCAGTTGTATTTGTGCTAGGAGTTGTGGATGTTGTTTGGGTCTTCAGCCCAAATCCTACAGCAATTCCGATAACTAGAAAAACGATGGCGATGACTGCAATCTGAACTTTTGCATTCATAGCTATACACCACAGAATGATAGTAAAATGGAAATTTCTTTCAAATATAAATTAATTCCCTTTTATTCTAGTGGGAACCTACAGATCTGCTTTGTTTCATTATTTTAATAAATCAATTATCATTAAAAATTGTTATTCGCTTCCCCTCATCTCCTTACCTCTGAGAGCAGAGAGAATCATGGATGCTGCTAGAACAGCCATTGAGACGCCGAATGCGGCCTTCATTCCCATCATGAATCCGGTAGCAAGTCCGCCTATGATGCTGCTAGTTCCCATGAAGATTTGGAAGGCGAGCTGCCTGGGAATGGAGAGGGAAGAAACACTTATTGCTAGAACGTAGCTAAGCAGCATTCCAACGTTAGCAAGAGTTCTCTGTATTCCACTGGCACCTCCGTAATACCCTTTTGATGCATTTGCCATTATTGCACTGTTGTTTGCTGGATAGAAGAGAGCCGATCCCACTCCTCCTATGATTGATGCCAGAACAATTGTGGAGAAGGGGGTAGAAGGGGAAAGTGCTGTCAGATAGAAGAGAATGCTGATCATCATCATTCCTATACCAAGTGTTGCCGGAATCCTCGATCCTATTCTATCGGAGAGCCTGCCTGAAAACGGTGCTATTGCGCTGGCAACGAGATAGCCTGGAACGAGAAGGAGAGATGTCTGAAAGGGTGTTAGCCCTCTTATGCCCTGGAGGTACATAGTTAATATGAACGATATGGAGATGTAGCCCATGCTCTGAAAGAATGAAGCAAGAATTGCGGCAGTTAGAAGCCTGTTTCTAAATGCCTTAGTATCTATGATGGGCATTTCCTGCCTAGGTTCAATAATGAATATCATTAGCGCGAAGATGATGATGCCGAGCAGAATGAGAACTGCGCTCTGCATCGTGACTCCAACTCCAGCTATTTCAGAGCTTCCAAGGGATATGAGAATGAGGGAAAGTATCATTGTTATTGTTCCAGGAATGTCAAATTTTCTCCTTATCCTCTCTCCAGCCTTTAGATACCGTGTTCCCAGAAAAAGGGCAATTATGCCCAGAGGAACATTTATGTAAAATATATATCGCCATCCGAGCGCTGTTGTAATGAAGCCTCCGAGGACTATTCCAAGAGTGGATCCTATGTTCCATCCTATGGATGTGTATCCAAATGCTCTTCCTCTGAGATTAGGAGGATAGTGATCTGCTATTACTGCTCCAGAAGTAGATTGCATCATGGCTCCTCCAATAGCCTGAATAGACCTGAATGCCAGAAGGAAGTTCATGTTGGGAGATGCACCACATAGGGCTGAGCCAACTGTGAAAATTAGAAAGCCCAAGTTGTATACCTTGGACCTACCTACATTGTCTCCTAGCCTTCCAAGCTGGGCACTTAGAGAGGAAATAACAATTATGTATATCATTATGAGCCAGCCTGCCATTTCAAGGTTTGTATGAAGCTCATCTACGATGGTTGGAATTGCAAGGATAACTATGGTGCTATCTATGGCAGACATCATAACTCCTAGAAAAACCACGAGAAGGGCTAGCTCTCTGCTTGTTGCTCTCTCCATTATGAGCTTCGCCTTCCATTCATCAAGATAATAGTGCGAATTTGAATGAAGTCTTAGACCTAATATTCGTTCTGCATCTATTTTCTATTAATAACTAATTGATAGCTGCATTCTTGAAAAGGACTCTTCCCCAAAGCTTGAAGACCCTTTATCTAGGAATACACTCATCATAGGGGTCAGAACAGCTTTTTAACCTTGATTAAAGAGCTTATATATGAGGGCCGGTAGCTCAGCTGGAAGAGCGCTGCCCTCGCACGGCAGAGGTCCCGGGTTCAAGTCCCGGCCGGTCCACTATTTTTTCTGCTATGAGCAATATCATGGCTTGGATGTGATGCGCCTTGACCAAGATAAGGCTTCCTCTTCCAAGAAAATTAACAGCAATGAGTGTTGAGGAGGCTCTTCTTCTTAGAAGAAGTGTTAGGTCTTTCCTGGATGATCCGCTTACTCTAGATGAGCTTTCTCTCCTGCTCTGGGCTGCTGGGGGTCGTGTAGGGAAAGAAGAAAATAGGAGAACTGCTCCAAGCGCCGGGGCAACATATCCATTGCTGATCCTCTGCTTCGTCGGACCGAACTCTATTGTTGGAGGTCAGAGGATTGACGCTGGAGTCTATAGGTATGAATGGAAGGATCATTCACTGGAAATGATTATTGAGGGGGATCGCAGGAAGGAGCTCGCTAGAGCAGCTCTTGGCCAAAGGTTCATATATGAAGCCCCGATTTCAATTGCCATATTTGCAGATTATTCGAAAACGACTAGATATTATGGGGAACGCGGCTACAGATATGTTCACATGGAAGCTGGGCATGTTGGTGAGAATATCTATTTAATGGCCACAGCTCTCAACCTGGGAACTGTGGCTGTTGGCGCTTTTGATGATGAGGAGGTTATGAGGATAACGGGCATTAAGGAGCTGCCTCTGTATATATTTCCCATTGGAAGGCCTAGATTGAATGAAAGGAGAACTTTGGAGGCTGATGAAATGTTGATGCAGAGATAGATGATTAGAAGCTGGAGAATAGGTGGGGGGAGATTTCTTGTCAGTTGAGTGCAATGAGATAGAGCTCTTTGTTCTGCGATTTTCTGAGGACTCTCCATCTGCCAGCACCGGAGTGAAGCTGTATAGGTTGGGACTTGCAAGGAGAATAGGTCTGGAGAGGGCATCAAAGATCAGGGGAATATTTCTGGATCCTTTTTCTTCAATTCCAATCTCCAGAGAAGATCTATCCTATGCGAGAAGCATAATAGTTGTTGACAGATCTTGGAATGTCTTGGAGAGGGAGAGGAGGATGCCTCTGAGGACGGGGAAGGGTACTAGGAGGCGGCTGCCTTTCCTCATAGCATCGAACCCAATAAACTATGCTAAGGCCTACAAGCTCAGCAGCGTCGAGGCACTTGCCGCTGCTTTATTCATTCTGGGATGTGAGGAGAGAGCGAAAGAGCTGATGTCAAAGTTCAAATGGGGACAAAATTTCTTTTCTCTCAATGGAAGATTGCTAGAGAGGTACAGAAATTCCTTGAATTTGCATGATTTGCTGAGGGCAGAGGAGGAGGAAACTGAAAAGTTTCTTGGAGGTGATATGAGAGGTGAAGGTTCTAGTTGAAGGTGGCAGTAGAATTCACCTTGGCTTTTACAACATAGTAAATGAATCAAGGATATATGGAAGCGTTGGGCTCTATCTAGAAGCTCCAAAAGTAGTGGTTTCTGCTTCCAGTGAGGGGGATCCATCGGAAGAATGGAGAGCTATTTCAGAATCCATATGCGAGATAGGATCCTCTGTTAATGTCAGGATAGCATCATCTCCTCCAAAGCATGTCGGACTTGGAAGTACTACACAGATATCTATGAGCGCAGCAATGGCATTGAGAACGCTCTGCAGGAGAAAGCTATCCTATAAGGATCTCGCCCTTATTACTGGAAGAGGAGCGGTCTCAGGAATAGGAATACATGCCTTCAGATATGGAGGACTGATAGTTGATGGTGGAAGGAGAAATACTGGTGTGCTTCTTCCTCCGTCAAGCGAATCCGATCTTCCTCCTCTTCTCCAGAGGCTTTCTTTTCCAAGAGATTGGGTTGTAGTTTTGGTGATTCCGAGCTCTGGCAGAAAGGTTAGTGAAGAGGAGGAGAGCTTCATGCTTTCTCCAGCGCCACCACACTTCGATCAGGTCTTGTTGCTAAGAGGTCTAATGCAGCTAACGAATGGAATTCTGAACAAGGATCTTCTAACTTTCTCGAATGGAGTTGAGACTATTCAAAGAATGATGGGAGATTACTTTGAGGAGTATCAGGGAGGGAAATACTCAAGCAATCAAACCATGGCATCTGTAGAAGCTCTTCGCTTCTCTGGTGCTAAGGGAGTGGGGCAAAGCAGTTGGGGTCCTCTAGCCTATGGCTTCATACTCGAGGAGAGCAAGAGCAGAGTTGAGGAGAACCTGCGTGATTATCTCAGAAAAGAAGGGGTGGATGCCCAGATTCTATTCACAAAGGCAAGAAACAGGGGGGCTTCCGTTTCAGTTGTTGTCTAATCATCTAGCTTCCGCATCATATGTTATAATCGGCATTTTTATATATGATTTGTTTCAAACCATTATATTGGTGGAAAACTAAATGCCCTCAGCCATTGTACTAATAAATGCTGAAATAGGGAGCGAAGAAGAAGTATTCAACGAGATATCAAAGGTAAAGGAAGTAACAGAAGCGTATGTAGTATATGGCGTTTACGATGTAATAGTGAAAGTTGAAGCAGATACAATGGATAAACTTAAGGAGGTGGTAGCATCACAGATAAGAAAGCTACCAAAAGTGAGGTCAACCCTCACAATGATAATTGTTGAAGGGAAGGAGCTAAAGAAAAAGTGAAGAGGCTGGCCGTTGGGCTGGACGGCTACGACTCAAATTTCTCAGGATGTACCACTCACTTCACAGTTTTTTTGCTTAACATTCTAAGGAAAAGTGGAAGGGAATTCAAGCTACTAGGTGGGCCTTTTTTAGTTAGGTTGAATCCAAATGTCCCTTTCAAGACAAGAGGAAATGCTGCAGTTTCTTTTTCAATTGAGGGGGAAATCGATGAGCAATTCATTGAGAGATCAATAGAAGAGGTTGCTGAAGCTTATGAATTCGAGAAAAAGGGAACATCTGTGATAATAGATCTGGATAAATGGAATAGATTTGTGGATTTGGTTAGGTTCTATCATAGGAGTGTTTCCGATTTGGTTCCAAGGAAAGTTGCTGAGGAGCTGCTTGAGGATGTTGGAGGAATAAGCATAGGAAGAAACAGCTTGGTTGGAGCTCTGGCGTCCGTGGGCTATGCTCTATCCGAAAGTGAGTTCACTTATGAGCTTCTCGTTTACAGAGGGGAAGCAGAGGAGGATAATAGAACAATCGATGAAAAAAAGGCTAAGGAGATCCTCCTCTCTTTTCCCTCACTCTTCAACAATGTCAGCAGAAAGAGAGGAAAGGTTGTAGCAATTCCCAGAGGTCCAGATCCTGTTTTGATCGGCATAAGGGGCTACAACGAAGGAGAACTAATGGAGGCTTTAAAAGAACTTGTTCCATTCATGGAGAGACCTTCAGCATGGTGTCTCTTCAAGAGCAATCAGCATACGGATCCCCATGCCATCCCAAGAAAAATAGAGGATCTGAGGGTCTATAGAATGGGCGTTATTGAGGGAGTAATCTCGGAGAAGCCCGATATCAAAATGGGGGGGCATGTTATTGTATATCTCGATGATGAGAGAGGGATGAGTATTCCAGTAATTTTCTACAGCGAAACCTATCCTATGAATGTTGCTGCTGCCAAATTGAGAAGGGGGGACAGAATAGCAGTTCTGGGAGGAGCTGTGGAGAAAAGAGGAAGCGATGGGCTGATATTTGAGGCGGAGAAGCTATGGATAAAGGATGTTTCAAATATAATATTGGAGAGAAACCCTAGGTGTCCGGTTTGTGGGGCAAGAATGGAGAGCGCTGGAAGGGAGAAGGGCTATAGATGCCCCAAATGCGGCTACAGAGCAAGAGGGGTTTTGGCTAAGGAGAAGATCGTTGTGAAAAGAGATTTGCAAATAGGATCCGTTTCTCCTTTGGAAGGAAGAATTAGGCACCTGGTGAAGCCGTCGGAGCTGGAGCACATTGCACTTCCTAGAATAACAATGGGCAAGGAAGGAAAGGAGATTCATTGCAGCTATCAAGCTTTCCGTTAGAGATATAAACCTATTGATCTCAAACCTAAAACATCATAGAGGGAGCTTAAATGGGCAAAGTAAGAACTGCTATGGTGAAGAGAACCGCGAGAAAGCTGCTCTCGATGTACCCTACTCTGTTCACTGAGAGCTTTGAGAGCAACAAGCAAATTGTGAGAAAGCTCGTTGATATACCGAGCAAGAGAGTGCAGAACAGAATTGCTGGTTATCTGACGAGGCTTGTTAAAATAAACAAGAGAAAGAGCACCTCGGTATGAGCAATGCCGGGTGCTTAAATTGACTAAGATTGTTCTCGTTGGGCAGCTCAAGGAAATTCTTGGAAAGGAGTTTCTGGAGCTAAATGGAAACAGGCTAAGCGAAATACTCAGAAAGCTTTCACCTGCTGTTCAAGATGTTCTCGATATTGATGGGAAGCCCAGTGGAAAGTATATTTTCCTACTGAATGGGGTGGATTCATTTGTCTACGGTGATGATCCAGAAATCAAGGAAGAAGATACTATAACTATAATACCAATAAGCCACGGAGGATGAGCTTCTTGTCAATGGAGGAAAATGCTGGAGATAGATTCCTTACCCTCAGCTGGAAAGATATAGAAGAAGCATCTATGGTAATAGCGGAAAAAATTAGTTCTTCTGGTTTTACCCCACAAGTAATTGTGGGGATACTCAGAGGAGGTTGGATTCCAGCAAGAATCCTCAGCGATCTCCTTGATGTAAAAGAAGTGGGAGCGCTGGAGATAAAATTCTACAGAGGAATTGAGGAGAGAAGTGAGAGACCTGTTATAACACAACCGCTCGTTTGTGATGTGAAGGACAAAAACGTTCTCATAGTTGATGATGTCGCTGATACAGGAAAGAGCCTACAGGTAGCGCTTGGAGCTGTGAGCCTATATGGACCAAAGCAAATCAAGAGTGTTTCTCTATATACTAAACCATGGAGCGTTATCGTTCCGGACTTCTACTTTGCTCAGACAGATAAATGGATAGTTTTTCCGTGGGAGAAGCGCGAAACTCTCCAGACCCTAGTGGAAGCTGAGTACAGGATAATTAGCAGAACTTCAATAGATAGCGAAAAAGTCTCGAGGGATCTGGCTCAAAAGCTCAAACTGCAACAGGATGAAATTAGAAGAATTTTAGAGCTTCTATTAAGGGAGAAGAGGTCACCGTGAGTGACAGAGATCTCTGCATAAACGTGCCAATTTATCCAAACCTGAAGAGAGAGTTCTACTTCACACTGACATCGCAGAAGCTCAATATAGCGCCAGATAGCATTGTTCTTGAGGCCGAAATTCCTTCCTCGCTCATTTTTACCTGTTTCCATGCAGCAAAAGCAGCGGAGGAGGCTCTGAGGGCCATTGAGCAGGGAGAGTCTCTCAGAAACACGAGGCTCGAGATCCTCAGAAGGCTCACTCTAACCAGACAGGTGAGGGATCTAGAAAATATAATTAATAGTGCCAGGGGAGAGCCTTGTTATGTCTATGTTACCAGAGCTCCACTGCAGGGGGCCTTTCCTCCATGCTATTGCAGTGAGGATGCTTTGAGGAAAATTTTTGAGATTGTGCCACAAATAGAATGGCTGGGAGAGGAGGGGGTTCTATCCGCAATTGCTCTGACTTCTCTGGGAAGGTGGCCTACCTGAATATTTATACCTCTCTCCAATGTTTCTAGAATTTTGAGGAAAATTGATTTTTCTGTGCAAACGGTTTTTATTTGTGATTCGAAAACCTTTTTATAAGAAATTAAGAGAGTCTAAGTGAAGGTCAACTCACTCTAATGAGCAGAGGTGTAAAACAATGTTCGAAGAAGAGGAAGAGTGGTGGGAGGAAGAAGAGGAAGGGGAAGAAGAGGAAGAGGAGTGGTGGGAAGAGGAAGAGGAGGAAGAGTGGGAAGAGGAAGAGTGGTAGGGAAAAAGACTGCAGTGACGCTTCCGAAAAATTATCAAGCGATTTTTGAAAAATAAGCTCTCTTTTTCAGGAAGGCAAAGGCTTATTTAATGAGTTTTTGATTATAGATGTGTGGAAGGCATGCTCCCTATACATGCAGTCTTTCAAACAGTTACAACTGTTGGAAACTTCTCCTCAATAGAGTTCCTATCCTCCAATCCAAAGCTGCTCATTTCAATAGGGATACAGTTACTATTAGGAATACTTTTGGGGTATATACTAGCGAAGGCCTTCAAGTATATCATAGCTTTTATCCTTGTGCTAATTGCTGGTGTCATTCTCAATGTTTGGAGCATATCAAGCTCTGGAAACCTAATGGAGAGGTTAACTGGAAGCAAGGAATACTTGCAGTACTTCATTGATTTCGCCAAGTTCTTGGGAGTTCTCCTAGTAGGTCCAGTATTGGCAGGATTTGTTATTGGATTGATAATAGGATGGTTGCACAAATAAAGCTGCATCATTTCGTCATACTTATGTTTATAAAAAGCAGCATTCCTATTCTCAAACAGATCGTGAGGAAAAATATTTATTCTAACTCATGGCTCTCTCTTTCCCTGGGGAACAGAAGTGCTTAGATATGCTTCAGTTGATACTGCAATTATCAATGCTAAAAAACTATTAAACATCGAGCTGGAAAAGGAGTTTGTTGGCCTAGATTCACTCCTCGGAAGAATTTCTGCAGAAGAATTGAGATCGCCTATTGATATTCCTCCGACAGATAGAAGTGCTGTTGACGGTTTTGCCGTCTGCAGTGAAAGCGTTTCATCTGCTTCTCCAAACAATCCAATTCCTCTTGTAGTTGCAAGTTCAGATAAGGGAAGCATCTCATGTGGAGAGACGGTTCCAATTTCAACGGGAGACCCCCTTCCAGAAGGAGCAGATGCTGTTGTGATGCTCGAGGACACAGAGAGAGAAGGAGGCACTCTTCTAGTTATGAGGAGCGCAGCAAAGTATGATAATGTCTCAAGAAAAGGGGAGGACTTCGAGAAGGGAAAAATCGTAATAGAGAGGGGGACCGTTATAAGGCCATGGCATTTAGCTTCTATTTCGACAGTTGGTATGAGGGGGATAATTGCTTATAGAAAAATCAGAGTGGGAATAATAGCCACCGGCTCTGAAGTGACAGAGCCTGGAGGAGAGGGGTTCATATTTGACTCAACTTCGAGGTTGATTGCTTCATATTTTTCTGAGCAGGGGTTCTTCGATGTAAAGAGATATGGCATTGTGAAAGATGATATTGAAATGATAGCTTCTTTTTTGATGAGGGCTGCAAAAGAGAGCGATGTCATAATAACAACAGGCGGGACGGGGCCTGGCTCTAGGGATCTATCAATAAATGCTCTCCTTAGGGCAGGGGGAAAGCTGCTCGTGAGGGGAATCGCAATGCGCCCAGGGAGGCCAACAAGCTATGGAGAGCTGGAGGGGAAGCCCGTATTTCTCCTCTCAGGGTATCCCGTAGCAGCATTTGTTGGGGCAAGATTCATAATTTTGCCATTCATAGAGGAGAAGATTGGTATTAAGGATGATAGGTTGAAATTTGTTTTTGCTAGGCTGAAGAGCAGAGTTGCGGGAGAGGGTGGACTAGAGAGCTTCATAAGAGTGAAGCTAAACAGCTGTGGAAACGAGCTATGCGCAGAACCCATCCTTTTGAGGGGGTCTGGGATACTGAGCTCTCTGCTCAAGTCAGGAGGCTTCTTAAGAGTGCCGGCAAATGTTGAGGGATTTGAGGAAGGAGAAATTGTCAGAATCGAACTTGCTTAATAAAAATTTTTCTATACAATAGCTATATTTATGCCATTCAAAAAGTAGGATTTGGTGCTTTGGCTTGAGCACAGAAAGGAAGTTATTCCATGTGCTAATGTCACCAGGGGAAGCACTGGAGGCCCTCAGGAGAGAGGGTGTTCTCTCTCCACTGGGAACAGAAAAAGTAAACATAGAGGAATCTCTCCACAGAGTAATTGCCACAGATATTTATTCTCCTATTGACTATCCTCCCTTTGATAGAAGCGAAGTTGATGGATATGCTGTCAGCATAAGATCTGTAGAAGGTGCTGATGAGCTCCACCCAATCAGATTGAAGATCAAGGGATATCAGAAAATAGGAGAATCCCCTGTTGGAGAGGTTGGTCTTGGAGAAGCTATTGGAATTGATACTGGTGCAGTTATCCCAAGAGGGGCAACTGGAGTTGTCATGGAGGAACACACAGTTAAAGTTGGAAACAGCACAATAGAAGTAAGGAAGTCTGTATCCCCTGGAGAGAACATAGCTTTTGCTGGCTCCGACATAGCTAGAGGAGAGCTCATAGTGCCGAGGGGAACAATGCTTACTCCAGAGAAGATAGCCGTTTTGAGCTCTCTAGGAATAAAGGAAATCGAGGTTTACAAGATACCGAAAATCTCGGTTCTGTCAACAGGGAACGAAATAGTAAGCCCAGGCGATAATCTTCCTGTAGGGAAAATATATGAATCAAACGGTAGGATGATATTATCTTTTCTAGCATCCCTAGGCATAGGAGCTAATTTTGCAGGAGTTGTGGAGGACAGCTATGAGAGAATGAAGGAGAGGTTGGAGGAACTGATCAGGAAAAGTGATATAGTGATAACAAGCGGCGGGACCTCGGCTGGAGAGGAGGACGTTGTATATAGGGTATTTCAAGATATTGGAAAAATCGTAGTGCATGGCCTCAGAATGAAGCCGGGCAAACCCACGGTAATAGCAGTAAGTGGAAGAAAGCTGATGATAGGGCTTCCTGGCTTTCCTCTTTCGGCTTTGACAAATCTGATTTTGCTGGTTAAGCCCATCCTAATGGAAATAATGGGCTCCTCATCAAGGCAAGCTCCCCTGACGGCAGCCTTTACCGGAAGACTGAGAAAAGGACTCGGGAGAACCTGGATTGTTCCAGTTATGCTCAACAACTTGGAAGGGATCATCCATGCAGTTCCCATCCCCTCTCAGTCTGGAAGCGTCTCGAGCCTCATGAGAACTGATGCAATAGCTATCCTCCCTGAAGAAAGTGAAATCATAGAGGATGGAGAACTTGTCAAGGTAATTCCAATAAGGCAGGAATTTCCTCCATGGAGAGAAGCGCTCCTAGTAGGGAGCCATGACCTCCTCCTCCAGGATTATCTGAGAGCTTTGAGTTTGAATGAAAGAATAGGGGCAGCTTTCACTGGCTCGTTCAGGGGACTGAACCTGCTGAAAAGGGGAGTCATAGATATTGCACCCATCCACCTCCTGGATGAAAAAAGCAACACGTACAATGCTCCGTTCATAAAAAGCGATGATTTGCTTTCCAAAATGGCTTTCTTGATAAGAGGTTACAAAAGGAGGTTGGTGCTTGCCTTCAGAGGCGAGAACGAGGTGGAGAGTCTAGAGGACGCGATGGAGAAAGGCCTGAGATTTGTGAACAGGAACATAGGTTCCGGTACGAGGACCTTCATAGATCTTACTTTGAAGCAAATTGCTGCAAAGAGAAATGCGACCCTGGAGGAGGTGAAGAAGAAGCTAAAGGGATATGAGCATGAGGCACCGAATCACAACGCGGTTGCTGCTGCCATATCCCAAGGGAGGGCTGATGTAGGCATATGCATAGAGCATGCAGCTGCACTCTATGGACTGAACTACAGAGCTGTAGCTGAGGAGCAATACGATTTTGCCATACTCAGAAAGAGCCTGAACAAAGAAGCAGTTTCTAGATTCGTGGATGGCTTGAAAGATGGGTCTATTGGTAAAATAGCTGAAAAATACATTGGGTATATTGTAGATGGTAGTGCTGGAACTGTGGTGTGTTGTTAGGCATCTAAGTTCATCATTTTTTATGAGGCCCCTCGAACCTTTCTACTTCTTCCAGTAAATGATCAAGGATCCTCTTCAGAATATCGAGACCTGTTTCCACTGCATTGCTTGAACCAGGCAGAACTACAGCAATCTTGCCGTCAGGCAGTATGAAGAGCTCGCTTCTGGAGATCAAAGCACTATATCCCGCTGATTCCAGGGATCTCATTCTGAAAAACTCTCCGAAGCCAGGAAGCTTCCTCCATGCTAAGCTCTCCAGCACATCTACTGTTATATCTCTTGGGCTCGGACCTGTCCCTCCTATATATATGAGAACTTTATCCCTTGCTTCTCTCGTTGCTCTCAGAATTTCCCTGAAGCTATTGCTTATGTACTTGATGGTGCTCACTGTATAGCCTGATGATTCCAGAATGTTCTTTGCCAGCAGGCCGCTCTCATCCTTCGCCTCTCCCGAAGCTACTCTATCACTCACCACGATTATCTCTATCATCTCCGAGCAGCCTCCTAACCCTTTTTTCCCCAATTATCCAGTACTCTCCATCATCCCTTTTTTCAAGCTTGAATATTGGGACCTCTCTCTTTATCCTCTCAACTGTTTCCTCGAGAGCTGGAAAGAGTTCCTTCCTGCTTCTCCCGGCAACAGCTACAAAGAGTGTGGGCTCTCCTGGATTTAGAATTCCTATCCTATGAATAAGCACTATGCTTCTCAAGTTCCATTTTTCTTTCTGCTCTTCAGCAATTTTCCTCAGAGCATCCTCAGCTGCTGCTCTAATGCAATCATATTCGAGCTGATTCACTTTTCCTCCATCTTCCACTTCTCCCTTAACAACACCCAGGAAAACAGCTATTCCTCCAATGTCGGGGAAATCCCGTGTGCTCCTCATTTCTTTCAATATTGCTTCGACGTTCATATCCTCTTCTTTCTCTGCTATCTTTGCTATTATCATTCGATCACCCTCCAGAGAAATTCGGGGCAATTTCCAAAAGATCCCCCTCTTTCAGCCTGCGGTCCATTGAGGAGGGTGAGCCGTTAACAAAAGCAGCGAGTCCATAGATAGATGGGGCATCCTTAGGGAGGAGGAGTGAAATAAGCTCCCCTACAGTTACCCCTTCGTTGACATCGACCTCTTTCTTCTTCCCTATTATCTCTGAGTAAATTGATATACCACTTATGATGACTTTCATGCTTTCTCCTTCACCTTTCTAACAACTTTTATCTCCTCTATAGC
Source organism: Fervidicoccaceae archaeon (assembly GCA_038734945.1). NCBI lineage: Archaea > Thermoproteati > Thermoproteota > Thermoprotei > Fervidicoccales > Fervidicoccaceae > Fervidicoccaceae archaeon. The sequence goes on from JAVYOA010000001.1 coordinate 76,776, forward strand.
TGTGGTGGGATATTGACCTTCCTCGTCCTTTTCATATTTCTTAACCATATCCCAGATATTGAGGAGGGCTGCTGAGACCCCAGCGAGAGCTTCCATTTCAACGCCAGTTTTGGCCTGTGCCCTAACCGTGACATGGACCCTGATTCCGTCTTCCTCGAAGTTGAACTTCACATCCACTCCTGTTATTGGGATGTTATGAGTTAGAGGAAGAAGTTCCGGAGTTTTCTTGACTGCTAGAACGGCTGCAAGTGTAGAGGCAGAGAGAACATCTCCTTTCTCTACTTTTCCCTCCTTTATGAGCTGAATTGTTTCCCTTTTCAGTTTGATCTTTCCAGAGGCTACTGCTTCCCTTTGTACTTCGCTCTTTCCACTTATATCAACCATCTTGATTCCCATTTTTACCACCTTTTGTGAAGTAGGGCTTTCTGAGCTCCACCGCCCTGTGAATAGCTTCTATAACTCCACGAGAATCTCTTTCCTTAATAGGCCTCAAAAAATCTATGTATGGTTCCTCAACAAAGAGGCAGGTCTTTATTCTCCCTTCAGGAGTTATTCTGAGCCTGGTGCACCCTTCACAGAGATTCGGGTTCCCATACCCTCTTATGAGAGTTACCTCTGTCCCGTTCGGAAGAACGTAGCTTGGACGATTCTGAAATTTCTTCAGCTTCGAAGTTCCTCCAAGCTCAACAAGAATTCTCTCCAGGCCGTCAAATTTCTCGTGCTCTCTATTATAGACGGGAAGGGGGGTTCCAAGTGGTATTAATTCTATTATGTTCATATCGGCTCCAATGCCAGCAGCAAAGTTAATCAGTTGAGGCAGCTCCTCTCTGTTTGATCTCATGAGTATGAAGTTCAGTTTCACCTTAATTCCGTAATCAATAGCCAACCTGATTCCACGCAGGACTATGTCAAGGCTCCTCGATCCTCCTGTCAAATAAGCATATGTCTCCTTTCTTAGAGAGTGAACACTAACATTTATTCTCTTGAGCCCTCCGTCTGCCAGATCCTTTGCTTTCACGCTGAGGAGGGATCCATTCGAGGTCATCGTAACGTCTCCGCCTTCACTGCTTATCTCTTTAACTATTTCTGCTATGTCATCCCGTATGAGGGGCTCTCCCCCTGTTATTTTGTAGCTTTTAATGCCCAAACCAATTGAGACCTTTGTGAGAAAGCCATAGTCCTGAGGAGTCAAGAGCTCGTTTCTTCCTGCTCCTGTTATGCCTTCCCTGTGGCAGAAGATACATGCATAATTGCACCTTGTTGTAACGACCAGCCTGTAACTATCAACACATCGGCCAAATCTATCTCTGAGATAGCATTCCAAGTGCAAGGATCACCATGTACTGATTTGAATTGAACTTTATCTTCCTCCTTTCTCTCTAAAAATTGTTTCTCATATAAGAAAAACTTTCTGTATAAATTGAATATGTACAGGTTATGACGATAGAGCTGTTTGGAAGTGCAGTTTTATCGCAGTTATCCTCCACCAACAGGAGGAAATATGCTCACAGTATCATCTTCCTCTATTTCTGTGTTCAGCCCTTGCTTCTCGGTTATGTTGCTGCCATTGACTAAAATGAGGAAGCCTCTCTCCAGCTCCTTTTTGAAGCCGGGATATTTGGAATCAAGGGCATCTATTAGTTCCCTCACTGTTCTTGGACCATTGATCTCGATGGTCCTAGATCCCACAATGTCTATGAGCGTCGCAAAAACCTTCACGTGAACCATGAGTTCTCCCTTTGAATTTTGGGAATTGTTCTCTATTAAGATAATTGCTATTTCTCCATTATATTTTTCTTCTCTATATCATGGAAAACCACACCCTTTAAGAAGTCAGATAGAGAAAGATATACCAAACAATAAAAGTGGAGTTCGTGCTGAAAATGGGCTTTAGGCAATTCCTGCATGCAGTGGAATCTGCCTTCAGATCGGAAGGGTGTTTCACGGGCATCAAAGATAATGCCCTCCTCATTAAGTGCAGGTTTGAAGAAGGAGAAGCTGTCATGGTGCTGGAGCGGGATGTAGAGGGCTATCTCAGATTCTCTCTTCTCACAGACTATTCAGCTGAAGAGATTGAGGGGTCTGTCCTGGAGCACAATTTTGCATTGTATGGGATAAAGGTTATGAAGGATAGTGAGGGATTTCTAGCTCTGGCAGTCGAACTGCCTGAGGAGTGCGCTTTGTCCCTGGGGCCCAAGCACTTTGTAAAGGAAGCGCATAGAATGATAAAAGCTCTTAAAGCCTTCTTAACGAGATAGGAAAGGTTATTTTCTCTCTACTTTAAAGCAAAAGGAAAAGTGATCCAGCATGGAGACAGGAAGTGCAGCTGATAGAGTCTTCGAGGTTGGAAAGAGGAGGGGGTTCTTTTGGCAGTCCTATGAAATATATGGCGGTCTCAGTGGAATGTATGACCTAGGACCATATGGCATCATGCTGAAGGAGAACATAATCAATGAGTGGAAGTACCACTTCATAAGAAGGCACCAGGAGATAATGGCTGAATTAGAGACTCCGATAATCGGACCAGAAATCGTATATGCAGCCTCAGGACATCTAGAGAGCTTCACAGACCCAATAGTTACCTGTCTAAGCTGTGGGAGGAAGTTCAGGGCAGATCAGTTAATAGAGGAAGCTGCTGGAGTTAAGGTGGAAGGCAAGCCAAATGAGGAGCTAACTGCAATTATAAAGGAAAGAGGAATAAAATGTCCAGTTTGTGGTGGAGAGCTAAGCGAGGTGAAGGCCTTCAATCTCCTCTTCAAGACCCAAGTGGGACCCTATGAGGGGAGCATTGGATATGTGAGGCCTGAGCTTGCCCAGGGAATGTTTCTCAACTTTAAGCGTGTGTACAATGTAATGAGGGAGAAGCTACCGATTGGGATAGCACAGGTAGGCAGAGTGGGGAGGAATGAGATATCTCCAAGGCAGGGCATGCTTAGGCTCAGAGAGTTCACTATAATGGAGCTCGAGTTCTTCTTCGATCCCGATAATCCTGGCCATGAGGGATATATTGAGCCGCTGCTCGGAAGAAGTCTGAGGATTCTCACCGCTAACGATAGGATTTCTGGAAGAGAGGAGCCTAGAACAATGACTCTCAGGGAAGCACTGGAAAGCGGAACAATAAAGACTCCCTGGCTCGGCTACTGGATGGTTGTCTCTCTGGACTTTCTGAAGGCTCTAGGAATTCCAGAGGAGAACATATATTTCGAGGAGAAGCTTCCAGAGGAGAGAGCCCACTATTCAAGGCAAACATTCGATCAGCTTGTAAAGACAGAGAGATGGGGGTGGATTGAGGTCTCTGGACATGCATATAGGGGGGATTATGATTTATCGAGACATTCTATTTACAGCAAGCAGGACCTCTCTGTTTTCAGGCAGTTCAAATCTCCTGCAATAAAAAGGAAGAAAGTTGTAAAGGTGAATAGAGCTATACTAGGAAGACTATTCAGAGAGAGAGCCGTTGAAATAGAGAGAGCAATTCTCTCCATGGATCCTTCTGCTATCGAGAAGCTTCTGGAGGAGAGAGGTTGGATTGAAATAAATGGAGAGAGGATCAGTGCAGAAGCTATATCCATTGAGGAAATAGAGGAAAAAGAGGCTGGCAGGAGGATCATTCCCCATGTCGTTGAGCCATCCTTCGGTGTGGAAAGGTTGCTATATGTCGTAATGGAGTATGGGCTGAAAGAGAAGGAGGATAGGATCATTCTCTCCATACCTGCAAGGCTCTCTCCCATCAAAGTAGCGGTCTTCCCCCTCGTTAATGACGAAGCGCTGGAGAAAATTGCCATGGATTTATATGAGAGGATCAAGCAAACAGGCATAACAGCAGTGTACGATAATTCTGGGAGCATTGGAAGAAGATATGCAAGAGCTGATGAAATTGGAGTTCCCTTTGCCATAACCGTGGACTTTCAGAGCACACAAGATGGTACTGTAACAGTTAGAGATAGAGATAGCTGGAAGCAGGAGAGAATCAAGATATCGGAGGTCATAGATCTTATTAGAAAGAAGATTTCCTTTTGAGTTCAAAGGCTAGGTTAACTATATATTCTTTCACTTTTTCTAATATTTCATGAAGCTGACAGTTGATATGAGGTAAGTAGCATGGCTGAGGAGGAAAAGCTACCAGAGAAGAAGGACCTGAAGTCTCTCCTTGCCGTTATACCGCCTGCCAGTTCGCAGGAAAAGCCCAAAACTGTGAGGGAGAAAAGAATAAGGGTAAGATACAGCTCTGCCAAGGCAGGACAGATCCTCATAAATTCATCGTTGGCAAAGGAGCTTGGAATAGGAGAGAAAGCAGAAATTGTGATAGCAGGAAAAAAGAAATTTGTTTTCTCAGTAGTTATTGATGACTCGGTTCCCCCGAACATTGTATATGCAAATACGGAATTCATGAAGGAAAACGGTGTTGCGGACAATAGCATAGCCACTCTCAGGTCCGCATGATTGAGAACAGAGCGTGGTGGTTTTGAGATCTAGACCAAGGGACTTTCAAACCATAATGACAGAGAGGGAGAAGGTCTACAGGAAGCTTGAAGAAATGCTTGAGTCCAGACTGGGGGATGAAGAGGAAAGGAAGGTTATTGCGCTCTTGGAGAGGAGCAGAAGAATCAGGGCGGAAATGATTCTATTCATAGAGCAGTACTCCTCACAGGCAAACAACGAGGAGGAAATGGAGTATGTGAGAACAATCATGGACTTTCTCAGATTAGTTGACTCGGAAAGGGAATCTGAGCTCATAGAGAGAGTCATCGATCTCTCTCTAAAAAGCGACGGTATCTTGAAAGAGAAAAGGGATTGGCTAATGGAACAGCTTGAGGAGAGCAGGAAGCTAGGAAGGTTGTACGCCGTTCAGTGAAGGACTGAGATTTTTATGAAAAGAAAGCTTATAAGGATTCGAAATGAGATTCTCTATAAGCTCAATGATAGAAATTAATATGGGACCCACCGAAATTTGGCAAAAAAATCGAAAGGTGTTCACTCATAATGCCTGAAGGCATAATAAACCCGAATGATGAGGCTGTCCAGAGCAGTATAGCGGAAATGAATTTGTTTGAGCAGCTCCAGAAAATCCTCAGTGTTGTTGATGCAGAGGGAAAAAGGTTAGAAGAGATATTGAGCATGATGAATGAGGGCAAGCTTGAGCTAGCCAAGAAGGGATATGAGTATGTGAAACAGCTCAAGGATGAGGCTCAAAGAATAAGAGAGAGCACCATGGAGTATGTGGTGAGGGCCTCGCCTGCTCTGCTGACAAAGGAGCTCTACATGTTCTCACTATCTCATCTTGACAGGCTAATTCAGATAATGGATTCTATAGCATACAGAGTTACAATTATAGCTCAATCTGGAGTGGGGTTGGATGGAGATGTGAGAGAGAAGCTAATGCTGATCTCGAGCAAGTCGTTGGGAATGGTGGGGGATCTGTTTCAGGAAGCCAAGCTCCTTAGCACCAACATGAGGGGGATAATAGATATACACGAAAGCATAAATGCTAAGGAAGAAGAAGTGGATCAGATCTATAGAAGTCTTGTGCTGGAGATAATCAAGAAGTACTCCAGGGATCTATTCTCCCTCATGATTCTGAAAGAGATAATAGATCTTGTTGAGGATCTCGCTGATATAATAAGGGAAGCAAGTCATGACTTCAAATACCTCGCACTCCACAAGCTCTAATCCCAGAGCTTCAGGCATTCTACTGGGCCTAAGGGTAGTTCTATTCAGCGGTGAGAGCTCCTCCCACATATATGCCCAGGGATTTTACGGAAAGCCCTTCGGAATCAAAAAGCCAGAGCGAAAGCAATATAATGAGGCTATAGAGCTATCACTGGTTGAGGCCCTCTATCTCCTTGAGAGAGGAATGATAGAAGTATACACCTTTGATAATGTCAAGCTAAGTGCGGATGAACTGAGAGGGGAGGCTAGGAAGAGAATAGAAAACTTCGACTCTCTCTATAGAATATATGAGGATCTGAGGAAGAAGGGGTTCGTTGTGAGAAGCGGCCTCAAATTCGGCTCCGACTATGCGATTTACAGAGTTGGTCCAGGAATAGAGCATGCCCCATACCTCGTGCATGTATATAAAGGAGAGCAGGAAATAGATCCGATTGAAATTGTGAGAATGGGAAGATTGAGCCACAGTGTAAGAAAGAAATTCATGCTAGCTATAGATGATGAGAAAAGTGGAATAGAATATGTTCTTTTCAAGTGGTTCAAGCCCTGAAGGGGCGTGGATTCCTTGTTCCTTGCATTTAGTCCGGAAGGTGTTATGCATTGAGTAGGTTTGAAAGAGGAGGCAGGGAAGAGAGGTTTCCAAGAAAGTTTGAGGGAAGAGAAAGAGAGGAGAGGAGAGGAAGATATAGAGAGGAAGAGCAAACTCCCGCTCCAATAGATGGAAAGTGCAACAACTTGTGCCCCCTTTTCTGGTGCACTAAGAGAGCTTACCAGATAAGGAGGGATCCCAGAAGCGGAAAAAAGTATGTTTTCTGCAGCTGGATAGGAGATGAATGTATAGGGGCTTCATGTCAGTACGCAACATGCAAGTCCAACTATCTTCTCCCAGACGGAAGCTGCAGCTATGTGAAGCAGAAATCTCAACAGGTCTCAGAGGACAAGGAAATATATGAGGACCTGATGAAAGAGGATATGGACAGAAAGATGAAAGATATCATAAGCAAAAAGCTTGGAAAGAAGAGGCTAGATGACCTAATATGAGCTTGCCAGGAAACAAAGCTCTGGAGAGATATATAAGGCAGCTGAACTTGCTGGGAGCTGATGGTCAGAGGAAACTAGCTGAATCGACTGTCTTGGTTGCCGGATTGGGGGGACTTGGAAGCGCTGCTAGTCTGTACCTTGCATCATCGGGAGTTGGAAGGCTCTTATTGGTTGACAGAGATGTTCTTGAGATCTCTAATTTGAACAGACAGATTCTCTACTCTGAAGGCGACATTGGAAAACCAAAGGCGGAGCTAGCAGCAATCAGGCTCAAGCAGTTGAGGGGGGATGCAGAAATCGTCCCTTTTGTCATAGACATATTTGATGATGAGTTCGAGGGCCTTGTACAGAAAAGCGATGTAATAGTAGATGGCATGGATAATTGGAAGGGTAGGATGAGAATAAATGAGCTTGCAGTAAAGTACAGGAAGCCTTTTATTCATGCTGCGGTAGGAGAATGGTATGGGCAATTGCTAGTTGTTATTCCGGGAAGGGGGCCGTGCCTCCATTGTCTATTCAGAAATGCCGCCTCTCCGGAAAAGCCGCCTTCCATTTTCCCTCCTTCTCCGGGAGTAATGGGGGTTCTCGAAGCGGCCGAAGCCATAAAGATTTTAACAGGAAAAGGAGAAGCAAGCTACAACAAGATAATTCATGTGGATTTTCTCAGAATGGAGTTCAGAGAGATAAGGGTAGTAAGAGATCCAAAATGTCCTGTGTGCGGAAAGCTGGGGACTTGAAGCTTTTGGAAAACCATGAGATGGGAAAAATTGAAAGTTCATTATAGAGAATTTAGCTCTGACATTCTTTCCGCTCTAAAGAGTGTGGCTTTCAGAATCTGACCTCCTTCCCGCCCTAAAGGACAAGGCTTTTGGTTTGGTAATCATATTTTTAAATTAGTTTCACTATGATTTTTTAAAATACTGTTCTGTGGAGAGATGGGTGATGCCTGAAGAGCAGAAGATGAGTGTGGCTGAAGCGGTCAGATTTATTGTGTCCAAGAATCAGAGCATGATGGAGTGCCTCAGTGAGGGGCTCGTCAATTATACTTGGTTGGCTGAGAAAATAGCAGATGAAGTTGCCAAGGCTGCAGGAAGAAAGAGAGTAAACCTAGATGCCATTAAAGCAGCTCTGATAAGGTATGAAGAAGAGCTAAAGAAAGAAAAGGCGGCTCTGATGAAGTCTGTTGGAAGTGTTTTGGCTAGAAGCACATTGGAGCTTCAGAATGACATCTCGGTTCTCACTGTAAAGAAATATACAGTGGAGAGAAAGCTCAAGGAAATCCTGGAGGTTGCCTCAAAATCGAGATTCTTCAATTTCACTCAGGGGAAGAAATCATACACTCTCGTTATAAGCGAGGAAGACGTTGATAGTATAGAGAAAATCCTGGAAAAAGAAGATATCATGGATAAGGTGAATGGGCAGAGCGCACTTATAATGATAAGTCCATATGATATCATGTTTACTCCAGGAGTTGTAAATTTTCTAACCAGACTCATGTACCTGAACAGCATAAATATAACACAGATAATGAGCTGCTATACAGACACGATACTTATAATTAGTAAAGCAGATTCTGTCAGAGCACTCAAGCTTCTGCAGGATGTCATTGAGCAGCAGAGAGTAATAGAGAGGGGAATTAAAAGTGACAATGTATGAGAATGTGCCATAATGAGAGGAGGGGAAGTAACATTGTATAAGATTGTTCCAGTTGGAACAGAAGCATTACCGCGGTGAAGTAGTTCAAAAAAACTTGTGGTTTCCCGCTTATACCTTTTCCCAATGTATAACTGAGACAGGGCAGCTCTCTGCTGCCGATTTGACGCACTCCTCTAGGCTTTCATCAACGAGTCCGGTTGATGGATCGCTTGCATTCGTTCTCCATTTAGCCACAATCTGGCTCTTTCCATCATCCTGGTTCATTTCAAAAACGTCTGGACAAAGATTTACGCAGACCATATCTCCTATGCATCCATCTCTATCAATTGTTACCTTAATTTTTGCCATACGCATCACCTGGGTTTATCTTGAAACTTTTATGTCTTCCTATTAATATTTTTTCTTTCTTCTAACGTCTACTCTGGGTTTTCACACCAAGATAAAGAAGACCCAGCTCAGGATCCTCCAGTAGCTTTCTCCCTTCTCCTCTGTACGCGACTTTCCCGCTGCTCATAACGATTGCCTCATGAGATATTTCCAGTGCAAGCCTGGCATTCTGCTCAACGAGGATCACTGTCTTCCCTCTCTTTGCGTTAAGCTCCCTGATGATGTTTATTATTTGGTGGGCAACTTTGGGAGAGAGAGCAGCGGTCGGCTCATCGAACATCAGCACATCTGGAGTCCTCATGAGTGCCATTGCTGTTGCAAGCATCTGCCTTTCTCCCCCACTCAGTCTCCCTGCCTTCTGTTTCATGTATGCCCTGAGAATAGGAAATATTTCCAGTACTTCCTCCATCTTCGATTTAGCTTCTTCCTTGCTGAGAGTATATGAAGCCATTATAAGATTTTCCTGAACAGTGAGATTGTCGAAGACATTCTGTGTCTGCGGAAGATATGCTATCCCCAGTTTTGCTATCTCGTGGGGGGGCTTCGATGTTATGTCCTTTTCTTTCAGCAGTATTCTTCCAGACATCACCCTTGTTAGTCCAAAAATGGTCTTCAAGAGCGTGCTCTTTCCGCTTCCATTTGGTCCAACTATGCCCGTTATTTTCTTTTCTGGAAACTCTAGGTCTACATCAAAGAGAATGTGCATTTTCCCATATCCAGCATTTAGTTTCTCAGTTTTCAATATTATGCCTTCCAATTTCACTTAACCCCCGAGATAGGTCTCAATTACGATTGGATTGCTCACTACTTCCTCGGGCTTTCCTTCAGCCACGACTCTTCCCTTCGCCATTGCATATGCAATATCAACATATCCAAGCGCTATTTCCAATACATGCTCTATTATGAGGAAGGTCATTCCTCTTTCTCTAGCCAGCCTTCTGAGAAGCGAGAAGATCTCATGTGCTAAACTAGGGGCAACTCCCGCAGCTGGCTCATCCATGAGAACAGTCTCTGCTCCATTCATTAGTGCTCTTCCTATTTCCAGCAACTTGAGCTGCCCACCACTAAGCTTAGATGACTGTTGATCTGCCACTCTCTCGAGATTAATTACTCTTAAAATTTCTCTGGCTCTCTCCAGATCCTTTTCCTCGTCCTTAATCCAGGTAGATCTTCTCATAGCATTTAATGCTTTCTCCCCTCTGTTCTCTCTAGACGCGACCAACAGGTTTTCCAGAACGGTCAGACTGTAGAATGGCTGCGGTATCTGAAAAGTTCTCACCAATCCCAATTTGTTTATTTTGTGGGGAGGCATGTTTGTTATGTCCACCCCCTTATAGAAGACCTTTCCAGAGTCGCTCTTCAGAAATCCGCTGATCACGTTGAGCAGCGTCGTCTTGCCAGAACCGTTGGGGCCAATAATCATAGTCACAGTTCCCTTTTTCACAGAGAGGGAAACTCCGTCTAGGGCAACGAGACCGCCAAACGATTTCCTAATGTTAACTACTTTGAGAATTTCTTCTCCGTTCGCTATCGAAGTATGCTGAGATATTTGCTCCTCTCTCAAAATGAGCACCTGAAATTAGTAATTTGCAGTTTTTGTTGAGCTTTTAAAGTTTTACCCTATTAATTTTTTAGTTTACAAAAAGAACTAGTCTATTTCGCGCCACGAGAGTGAAATTTCTAAGGATTTTTATCCTCTCTTGCCTTTATCTCTCTGGTCTTTTTTCCCATAGAGCAAAAATTTCAGTTGCAGTGATGGGAGGACCAATTTTTATCTTGAGCTATCCATGAATTGTTGTAATTTCCTCATGATATTTTAAGGAGTTTTTTTGGATATTTGAGAACAACTGAGGCTGATCAGATAAGTGCAATGAGTATTAATATGACCCCCAGTGCAGAGAGAGAGGAGTTAGCAATGGGATCATCGTACCTAAGGGATGCCAGCCTGTAATATTTTCCAGATAGAGGCCAGAAGAGTGATACCCCCGCCTTAGTTAGCATGTCGAGGAGCAGATGGCTTAAGTATGCTATTAGTGATGAAGCGAAAAAGGCCGTCCAGGAAAGCGTTGTCAGACCCATGCTTATGAGATATCCCTCAGAGAAGTATGTGAGGGGGAGAGTCAATAGAAAAGCGGCAAATATATTGTGAAGCATTGCCCTATGCTTAAGGGAAAAATCCAGATCTGGAAGTGCCGAGAAAAGAAGTGCATATGCTATCATCAGTTGATCGAACTCTCTCAGCCTGGTCATGACAAATATGGAAATCCCAATTCCCACTAGGACATGCGTCATTCTCTTCAATCGGGTCCCTCAGAAGGATAGAGCATATCTTCAATTTCTTCCTTGGTCTGGTCTAAAGTTATATTGGCATTCTTCTGCCAGAGCTCTGCAATGTTGAGATCTCTTCCGGCTCTCTTACCCAGATGCTCGTCTATTTTCACTAGAGCTGGAAGCTTTGTGAATTCTCCCAGAAGTATGGCTTCACCAGTTCTCAGGCTAGGTAGCATGCTCAGAAGCTCATCGCTCAAGAGCTCGCTGGAGTTCTGAACATATTTTAGGTCGTTTGGTTCAACGATCTTTAGAATGATCTTGTTGTTGGTCTGGCTCAGCGAATTCTCATCTATGCTCTTTGGACGCTGGCTCACCAAGCTTATTCCAACCCCAAACTTCCTTCCCTCCCTAGCTATCTTGCTAACTATTTCCTTCGTTAATGTATCATAGTCCCTCGGCACAAGTATGTGAGCTTCCTCTATGAAAATATAAACAGGCACTGGATAGCCTGGCTCCCTGTTTCTGACATATGCCTTTCTCTCCTCAAGAATTCTTCTGAGAAGATAAGATGCAACAACGTCGCTCCCTACATCATCTACCTCTCCAAGATCAACAATGTTCAGATAGCCTTGCTTCACTATTTCTTTGATGGATTTTGGCCCATGAATTGAGATGATGTCCTTATATACATCCTTGAGATCCTCTAATTTTCCCTCCACACTCAACACAACATCTCTGTCCAGTTTTTTGGGAATATTGGAGAGTTTCGAGCACGGGTCCTTATCTCCACTTCTCTTCTCCTCCCTTTCTCTCGATTCTTCCATTGATTTGCTTCCTGATCTTCTTCCAGCGCCCTCGCTGAAGGACTCCAAGCACTCTAGAACATCCATCATATAATCTATGATGTCGAATTTGCTTAGCTCAGCTGGGTCGCTCTGAAGTAGTTCGCTCATGTGTTCCCTCGCTTTCTTATAGGCATACCTGAGGACGCTTTGCTGCTTCACAGCATCTTCTCTTATTCTAGCAAGCTTGTATAGTTCCCATATTGTCAGTGACGATGGATTTATTCTTGGCTTTATTATGTTGGTCCTCCTATCGGCTATTCTCGATTCTGTGTACTCACTATGCATATCAAAAAGGAGAATTGTTGCCCCCAGGCCTTCAACCATTCTCTCTGCCAATATGCTCACAGTATTCGATTTACCGGCTCCAGTTACTGCAAGAATTGCTGAGTGCCTAGAGACGAGGGAGTCAACATTGATGAAAACTGGAACATTTGGATGGTTTGCCAGAACGCCTATTCTAACATAGCCCTTCTTCTCACTCCTGCTGTAATGATAGAGAGCGCTGTCATCCTGAAGGTCCGAGGGAAGGAAGATCCTTTTAAGTATCTCATCATTAGCTTTGAACACTGGGCTTGAAGGAGCTGGTGGATTTCTCGGAGGCTCAAATCTCCTTCCCCGGAGCAGTGGTTGTATCTTGGTAAGTATTCTTATAACCCCTCTGGTATAGTTCCTTCCATCGACAATGTTCCTCCAGTTCTCGAATGATACAATGTTTGTTAGGTTCTCAGGAATAAATGGATTCCCAGCAATTGAATCCTCCACCATTCCAAGAAGATGCCCTTCCTGATGCTTTATTAGAACATATTCTCCTATATTTGGGGGAGTTCTGGATAGGACGAGCACCTTGAATGGGGTGCTCTCCCCTATTATGTATCCTATCTCCTCCAATTCCTCCTCATTTATCTCCTCTTCTTCATTTCCTTCATTTTCTATGGGTTCCATGTTCATTTGAATTTCACCCCGAATTTCTCAGAGAACATCCACTTCCTCTCTCCCACTCAGCTCTTCTCTAAATCCAAAAGCATCTATAATCATCTCAGCAGTGCTTTTCCTTATATGAGCTCTCTGGTGAGCCAGTAGCAGGGGAAATGGGTATCCATCAGCTATTGAAATTGATGCAAGCTTCAGAATGAGCTCCTCATATGCCTTCACAAGTGATCCCTTTTCCGAAGCAAATGGAGAGAGAAGCTGTATTTTGAGGAAGGGGGCTCCTGGAGATAGCCTAGCATATCCACTTATGAAGGAAACTGATCTGGCACTCTCCCTTGTGTTGCAAAGAGAGCTAAGTTCCTGACCAATAACTGCATCTAGGCTTTCGCTAACAGTCTCTATTATGTATCCTGTTCCTGCTACCAGCTTGGTTAGAACATACTGATCAGGCAGAGGAAGCTTGAAGAGATTGTTGCTCCTTCCGGTTTTCGTAACGAAGGCAAGGTATTGCCCCTTTGCTACCATATCGAAGAGCCTTGAGAGCCTCACTGCTTTCTCAACGAGCTCTATGACCTTTGCCCTCTCGGTGTTGCTGCTCATTTCCCTCTCTATATAGCCCTTGGAGGCTATTGCGACATCATCCCTCTCCTCTTTCTCAATAAGCTCGGACACGATGTCGCAGAGGGAGCTGTCCTCCCTATCGAGCTCCTTTAGCTTCATATGTGCTGGCCTAGCAATAAGGGATTCTAGACTGCCATCTGCCAGTGTGAAGAATTCCATTTTTAGTGAATCATACATTGATCTTATCTCGCTGATTTGTCTGTAAACTGTAATCCTGTCCTGGGACATTGATGGGGGAATAAGTATATCCACATCAACGATTCTGCTCTCCTCTTTCTCAGTGTATATTTTGCTGGATGAATTATATACAAGCCTGACGGAGTATGACTTTATGAAGTACATTTCGAAGCCGAGCATGGAAATTGGATAGGATCCCCCATCAACTGCTGCGACTTTCTCAGGTTGGAGATGTGCAGGAATTTCGCTTGGAATTTCGACCAGCCCACTGCTTATCTTCTCAAGTGCTTCTTTCTCATTTATTCCCAATAGGAATATCTTTCTCTTTATTTCATCCTGCTTTTTTGAAGCTACCTCGAGTATATCATCTATGTAGCTCATATCAGAACCCTTCATTCTCCTCCTCCACATATGAAATCCTCCCCCTCTTCACAACTCGTAGAACGGTGTCACCTGCTTCCTTCAGCCCCTCATCATGGGTTACCACAATGATCTGCGCTCCTTTTCCAACAGTAATAGCCTCTCTAAGCACATCCGCCAAATATCTTACTCTTGTCTCATCCAAGTTAACTGTTGGCTCGTCGAGCACAATGAAGCCCGATCTTCTTCCCCCACCATAGAGCTCACTGACAACTTCCTGCGCTGCAAATATAAAAGAAAGATAAACTGCTACCTTCTCTCCTCCACTTGACCCATCTAGAATAACTTCCATATCTTGAGCGGAGTTTATGAGTGAAATATTGAAATAATCATCTATTCTTATGTCATCATAGGAGAGATCGAATCTTCTATACGATTCCACCAACCTGGTCTTCAGTGCTCTGATAGCATATTGCATAAGAAGCGGGGGAATCCCCTTCTCTCTATCGAAGAGAGACCTAACTCTCAGGAGAACTTTGAGCTTATATACGGTCTCAACCATGGAGCCTTTCAAAGCTCTGAGGAATTTCTCCTGCTCTTCTAGTCTGCCAAGCTTCTCTGTTAGCGAGCCTTTCTCGTTCCTCACTCTAGCCAGTTCCCTCTCATTGATCTCCAGGCTTTCGTTGAGGTTGCTGAGCTGGAGCGCGAGCTGCTGCCTCCTTTCCAGAAGGCCTGGCAGCTGTGAGGCTTTTTCCTCGAGCTCTGCTATTTTTTCCTCCATGCTTCTGATTCTCTCTCTGATAGAAGCGAGCTCTGATTGCTTGGCTTCTGGCTGAATTTCTTTCAGCTTTCTTTCCAGCTTAGCTATATTTCCCTTTAGCTCAGCAAAGGTCATGAGCTCAGCATGAGATGAAGGAGAAACGAGCTGTTCTTTCTGCTTGGAGATCCTCTCCTGGATAATCTGCAATGCTTCCAGGCTTTCCATATCCACATTTTCCAAGCTCAGAGCCTGATCTTCTATCTCCCTCAATTTGCTCAGAATGGCCTCCCTTGCTGACTGCATTGAGTGATGCAGCTCCAGCATCCTGCTTAAATTATCCTTTTGCCGCGAATACGCTTCGAGCTCGAGCTCCACGTTTTTCAGTTGGTTCTGGTATTCCTCTATTTTCATCATAGAAAGCTTGTTTCTTAATGTGTTTAGTTCGCCCAGCTTAACTCGAATTCTATTCATCTCCTTCTTACAGTTCTCCAGCTCCATCTCAGCTTTTTTGAGAGCTTCCAGCTCTGCTATACTGCTATCGAGCTCGCTCGCATATTTTTTAAGCAGCTCGTTCCTATGAGCTTCATCCAGCTCTCTTCCGCATACAGGACATCTTCCTTTTGCTGTTTTCAGCTCCTCTATTGCCCTCTTCAGCTGATCAATGCTGCTTTCAAGCAGTGCTATTCTCGCCTTCTTCTCACTGAGCTTAGCTGAGAGGCTGCTATCCATTGTTTCTACAGCATCATTGAGATCCCTAGTGTTTATCTCAATGCTTCCTGCACAAGCAACATTATGAAGGAGGGAGAGAAGTTCTTTTTCTCCAGACTCAAGGTTTTTGGAAAGATACTCCTGATCCTGAATGTACTGCCTGAGAACACCTTTCCTCCTCTCGAGCTCCCTTATCCTCTCATCCATTTCTTTGAGCTGCCTATCAGATATTACTCTTAGCTCCTCCAGTGTTCCGGAAATCTTCAGCTCTTCAGCCAGCTTATGCAGGGAAATTAGATTATCTGAATAGCTCTTTAGAGCTTTTTCTATTTCCTCATATAGTCTCATTTTAACAAACTGCTTGTAATCCTCCAGCTGCTTTTTTATGCTCTCTGCCTTTTCCAGCTCTTCTGAGAGCTTCTTCTCCTTTTCCCTGAATGTTGAGAGCTCTCTCCTCATCTCCTGGAGCTTCTCACTGGCCTTATTGGCTTCGGAGACCAGAGGTTCCAGGCTACCAATCTCTCCCAATATTGATGCTTTCTCTTTCTCCAATGCTTTTTTGCTCTCCAAAAGGCTTCTCTCCTTTGCTATGCTGTCCTGAAGCATCTGCTGAGCTCTTTCCTTTTCTTTTTGAATTCTCTCCAGGCCATCATCGATTTGTTTCAAAGTTGAGGTGGCTTCTTCCAGATCTTTTTCCGTGATTTTGTAGCTTCTTCTGAAGGGGATGCTTATTTCTTCAGGTTGCTTGAAATCAAGTTTAACGTCTACCGCTAGATCCTTCATGCTTTCCCATGCTTTTGCGTATGCACTCAAACCGAGAATGCGCTGGAGGAACTCTATTTTGTCCCTACCGTTGGAGGATAGAACTGCGCCTATTTCCTCCATCTTTCCTTGGTTGAGAATGACAAGATCGATGAGCAGCTTCTTCAGGCTCTCTTTCTCCAGTGACTCGAAGTCCGATAAAAAGACAAGGCTACCAAGTTTTCTTGTCACATCTTCTGCTCCTGTAGCGATAATTCTTTCTTTACCATCCTTTATCATTCGAAGAGTATCCTCTCTTGCTCCTCCTCTCCTTCCCCTCTTCCTTGTGACCACATACTTTACGCTACCGTCGGTTAGAACAAGCGTGACGCGCATTTCGTTTCTCCCTCTGTGAATTGCATTTTCTATTGTGACGTCGGGAAGTGCTCCGAGAATTGCGAAGTAAATTCCTTTAACAATGCTCGATTTTCCAGCTCCGTTCTCCCCAACAATAATGGTTATTCCATCTGAGAAGGAAATCTCGGTGGGAGAACCATAGCTGTAGAAGTTCTCCAAGATGAGCTTCTCCAGCTTAAGAGGTTGGAGGCTCATGGGGATCATCTCTTGAACTTCATCAGTCCCTGCTCACTTCCATGAGGCCTTTCCTTATTGATTGCATCGCCTATTCCAGGCCACTTTTCAATTGCCTTGTTCCAGTAATCCCTTCTCTCCGTTATTGCTTCAGCAATCTCTCTGCAGTCTTTCTCCTCTTCGGAAAGGCAGTTCTTCAGATCTATTATGAGCTTAGCTATCTGCTCGTCTGCAACTATTTTGCTCATAATTTTCAGTTCATTGGATCCTCCTGCTCCTCGAAACCCCTCAACTTTTTCGAATAGGCGATCTGACTCGCTGGGCCTAGAGGTTATAGAGATGAGAACGTTCCTGCTCCGCAGAGCATTCAGGCGAGACTGGATCTCTTTCCTCAGTATTTCCACTTCATCTCCTTCCAGCAATATGTTTATTATAGGAGACCTGTCGCTCACCAATGTGCTGAGATATCTATCTATTTTTCCCTGCAGCTCACCGATCTCTCGTGCAGACGAGATCTCGAATATTTCCTGAGGTCTTATGTCCAAGTCGACCTGGTGCACTATCGCTTCATCTGAGCTTAGGTCAACGATGTAGAAGCCCTTGCCCTTCTTCTTCCACTCCTCTATCTCCTTCAGGGAGAGTATCTCCAGGCTTCCCGGATATGCAACTATGCCTCTTTTTAAGTTGTCGATTATTCTGAAGTGCAGATGTCCCAAAGCATAATATGATATTCCATCTGGAAAGGATGCAAGCTCATAGCCGTCGGCTAGGGGGAAGTAGTCCTTCGTTGAAATGTGAGATATCATTATGTTCTTTCCATTTTCCTCCAGAGCTGTTTTCTCAATAAATCTCATTATGTTCTTTCCATTTTCTATTGCTCTAGGTCCTCTTATTGCACCAAGACCATAGAAGTTGAGCCTCATGCCTTCCTTTTCAATTGAGAGCATCTCGCTCTTTGAGTAGAAGTGCCTTAAGTGATATACTCCATCGAGGTATCTGGACACTAGATCTGTTGCTGTTAAGTCTCTCTCCGTAGAAGTGTCGTGCTCTCCATTAACCAGAAGGATCTTCCCTCCTTTCTGTAGGAACTCTAGAACTGCCTCTTTGAAGAGGGCTAATGTGTAATTGTTGGGCCTTGGCCTCTCAAACAGATCTCCAGATATTGCAAGGAGATCTACATGCTCCTGCACGAGGAGGTCCATCATCTGTCTGAATGCCAGCTCTATATCCCTGTTTCTCTCCTCTCCTTCAAATTTCATGAAGTTCTTTCCAAGATGAATGTCCGCTGCATGGGCCATAAGCACCAAGTGTGATTCACCGCTATCACAATTTGCTTGAACCATATGTGAGGAAGTGCTCTAAAGAGAAGATTTGAAAGAGAAGATATAAAAAGATAGGAGCCCGAAAGTTCTCAAAATTCCTGATAATCATCAGGAACTCTTGCCCTGAAGTATTGCTTCGTTATTGGGCTCTGAAAAAGCCCCATCTTTATTCCCTTTCTACCGCTAGGACTCAGCCTCCAAACTTTTATGGGTACTAGCTCAACCTCCTTCCCCGTTGTCTTATCCTTTACTTTAACTGGTTTCTTTTCCATGAGAAGTTTCACCATTTTATAAATGACCTTACATCAAATTTATTACTGTTTCGCTCTCTCATTTTAAAAATGGTGCTTTACTTGGCAATATGCGATGAAACAGATATCGTGATTGAAGACATCACCAAGTGCACGGAGCACCCTCTGACTCTCATAGTGGAACTGATGAAGTGTGCCCGAGAAAGTGGGAAAAGATATTCGGTTAGGGTTCCACATGGAAGTGTTCCCCTGAATCTCCTTATGGAGTATGCGAGGAGATATGATGTTTCTCTGGATGTGAGTTCAGAAGGGGAGTATGTTAGATACGTCTTCACATCCAAAGCGGCTCGAGAATAGCGTTTTGCCTATAGGTCTTTTTTCTATTAATTACCTTCCATTGCTCTTGCATCCTCAACAGTCAAGCTTATTTCTCGATTTGCTCCAATTTTCTTGGGTATAGAAAATGGAGGAATCCTCCAAGATCATTGAGAAGATAATAGGAACGAGAAGAAGCATAAGATGGTTCAAACAGGATCCCATTCCAGATGAGGATCTGAGGAGAATTCTTGAGGCCGGGATAAGGGCTCCAACTGCGAGCGGTGCGGAGCAGTGGCTATTTGTTGTTGTTAAGGATGAGGGAAAAAGGAGAGCTCTTCACGATTTCATAAAAAGAGGGCAGATGATTTACCTAACAAGGATGCTGAAAAGAAGAGCGAAGCAGGAGGAGCTTGAGGAATGGGAGAGTATGTTTGAAAGAGGAATTTATCTAGCTCCCATATATGTGATGGGTTTGTTGAATTACAACAGAAGGAGGCTAACGGATGAGTATCATCTCTATGAGTACTTGTGGGGAATAGAGAGCGTGACACTTGCTCTGGGGAACATGATTCTCACTGCTTGGGCCATGGGATATGGAAGTGTTTGGATCGCCGTTCCTCAGCTGCTTGAGGAGGAGCTGAAAGCTACTCTAGGACTGCCAGAAAATGCATCATACGTGGGAACTCTTGCCATTGGAAAGCCGGCGGAGCAACCTGAACTCAGGCCAAGAATTCCTCTGGAGGAGTCTGTTGTTTTACTTTGATTTTAAAAAAATCAGCTCTCATACTTAACAATTGATTCGATATGCTTCTTTTCATATTCTCTATGAAGCCTGGTGGAGAGGCTGGGAGCTGTTTTGAGAAGACTCTCGTTGTATTTTCTCTCGGCCTCATCCTTTGGCAATAGCCTAATTGCTCCTGTAGGACATAGATTTATGCATAGCCCACATCCTATGCAGTCCTTTGGATTGCTGCGAACCACCTTTGCATCAGAGTCGTAGTAGAGGGCACCACCTCCTGCATCTCTGCAGGGATCTAAACATCTTCCGCAAGAGATGCAGAGGGCAGGATCTACAAAGGTTGCTCCCCATTCCTCAAAGCTCAACGAAGAATGGGGAACTATCTTGTTCCTCACTCTCCCCACAATATCATCGATGCTGTGAAACTTCCTTTCCTCCATATACTTTTGAAGGCCTTCAATCAGGTTGTTTATTATCCCATAGCCGTACCAGAGAACCGCGGTAACAAGCTGAACCGCTCTGGCTCCGACCATCATGTGCTCTACTGCATCGTACCAGCTCACTATGCCCCCAAGTCCAAAGATATGTGCGCTTGGTATTGCAGTAGAAACTTCATATATCAGCCTCAGAACTGCTGGCTTTACTGCTGGACCACTTAGTCCCCCTGGAGTCGAGAAACCCCTTACATTTGGAAGGGGTTCATCCTTATATACGTCTATGCCAATTATTCCAGTTCCGTGCGTATTGGCTATGGTAAAAGCATCAGCTCCTCCACTATGAGCACTGAGTGCTATTGGTTTGATGTCTGTAACTATTGGAGTTAGTTTGACGCTTACTGGGACCTTGGCGTACTTTTTAACCTCCCTAACTATGCTTCCAACGAGCCCAGCATCCTGTCCTATGTAAGCTCCCATATATTTTTCAGGGCTCCCGTGAGGGCAGGAAACGTTGAGTTCTATGAAGTCTGTTCCAGCATCCTGCACTCTCTGAAGAGGTTCTATCCAGCTCTTGGGATCAATCCCTCCCATTATACTCGAGATGAGAATGAAATCGCTTGGAGCCTTTGCCTTTATCTCCTTTATCCACTTCTCCCACTGCTCTACAGGGTAGGTTGTGAGCAGCTCTATGTTTTGATTAATGAAGTAGAATCCATCTATGCTCCTGAGTATAATGTGCGGAGTAGGATCCTTAGTTGGGGGAATTACGACGGTCTTGTGCACTGCCCCGCCCCATCCCATTTTTGCTGCCCTTATTATTCTTTCAGCATCTCTTGTTGGGGGGCCACTGCCCAAGATAAAAGGATTTGAAAACTCCACAGACGCAACCTGTGTTTTCAACTTTTCAAACTGGGACATGATTTTATTCCCAGAAAACTAATGAATTTATTAATATTTATGTTTTTATTTTTGAAAATTAAGAAATATCACGAATAGATGAAGAAAAATGGAGAGCTGCATACTTACTTTTGTGAAGTTCCTGGAGAACGAGGGAAAGATTGACGAGCAAGATCTCTCCACTCTAGAGTTCTCTAGGAGGTTGAGGGAAAAAATAAATTGGAAGCTTATAGGGGCAACAGTGGTAGGGGAGGAAAGCGATGCCTTGATATTGTCGAGGGAAGTGTTCAGCAGGGGGGCAGATGAAGTTCTTGCGCATATATGGAAAGGAAGGAAAGACAGCGATGTGCTCTCCTCTGCATTCATTATGAAGCGCTTCATAGATTATTCTAAGTGCAAGCTAGTCGTGTTCGGGGAAAGGAGCTCGGATACTTCATCAGGAAGTCTGGGTGCGTATGTTGCTGGATTGAGCGGAATGAGTCTTTTGATGTTTGTAAAAGAAGTAGTGGAAATTCAAGAGAAAAAAATAGTAGCTTCATCTGTTCTGAATGGTGAAATTTTGATTAGAGCTGAGCTTCCAGCTGTTCTTATACCTGCTGGGGAGCTCTTTTCTCCTAGACCAGTTCTAATAAGAGATAGGCTGGAGGCCAAGAGAAAAAGTCCCTCTCTTGTGTCTTTCAATGAGGAAGTTAATTCTCTGACTAGGCTTTTGTCCGTGCGTAAGCCTGAGTACAGGAAGAGAAGCTCGTTTGAGCTGAAGAGCGCCGAGGAAATTTTGAGAGTTTTTGCCAAGGTGGTAGGTGATATTAGTTGAGAGTTCTCGCTGCGATGTTGGGAAGATCCTCTGCCAAGTTATCCGCGCATGTGCTTTCAGCTTCTGCTCTCATTGGGGAGAGCGCCTCCCTTTTTGTATATGACCCCGAGCTGAGTAAAAATGAGGCATCTCTGAGCGTGCCCGCAGTTTTTGATGAGGGATGGCTTGCTATCGGAGAGCATCCTGTCTTGCCGGAGGAAATAAAGAACTGCTTAAGAAAAGTTCTTGAAATGGGTGATTTCTCTGCAGTTATCTTCAATGATTCTCCTCTTTCCTTCTGGGTTGCGCCTCTCCTAGCTGGAGAGCTCCGTCTTCCCATAATAACTGAAGTTATAGGAGCAAGGAAGGAGGAAAATAAAATCATCGTGATTAGGCCACTCAATCAGGAGTCAGTATGGGGAGAATATGAGATCCTCTCTGATAGGTTTGTTCTGATTATTAGAAGGGGAAGCCTATTTCCAAAGCCTTCAGAGTTGAAAAAAATGTTTTTGGAAGAGATGAAGATAGAGAAGATCGGTGGAAAAACTGAAGCAATAAGTTGGAGCGAAACTGATGGAAGCAAGCTGGAAGATGCTCCAATTGTAATTGGAATCGGAGATGGAGTGAGGCAGAGTAATACTTTGAAGGAAGCTCTTGAGTTGGCAAAGATCCTGGGAGCCGAATACTGCTGCACTAAGCCTGTCGTGGAGAGTGGAATTATGGAAAGGGAGAGAATTGTTGGTATGAGTGGGAAGAGAATATCTCCCAAGCTATATATGGCCCTTGGGATCTCCGGATCTGCTTACCACCTTGCAGGGGTAATGTCCTCGGAAATTATATTGTCAATAAATCTGGACAGAAATTCTTCCATGAACAAGAACTCTGACTATTATTATGTTGGAGATCTTAGGACGGTTCTACCAAGATTGATTGAGCTCTTCAGACAGATGCCCTCCTCTCCACCCTAGAGGACGAGGCCTTCAGGTTGTAGAAAAGCAAAGCAGCGAAGCTTGATAAGTTGATATAAAAATGAGAGGCTGTCTTTTTGTGCTTGACTGAGGCTACATGCTAATCTTCTTCGCTCAGAGCAATCTTTATGGGCTGCAATATGTGATCTGGAATGTAGTATAGCTTGAAGCATTTATCCTTTGATGGCCTTGCCTCAATATAGGTCAAAAGTCCAGCCTTTTTCAGGTTGTTTATTGCTTTCTCTAGCCTCTTATAGTTAGTTCCAAGCTTTCTGGAGATTGCTCTGAAGCTGAGAGGTCCCTCTCTTATGATTAGCCTCAATATGGCTATTCTCAGATCATCATCTATGGCCTTTACTATCAGTTTTGCTACTTGATTGTTCGCATCCCTTGCTTTCACGTCGATTTCTTCCATATTCCATGCTACCTTTCCCTTCGGTTTCTACATACATAAAAGTATCATATAAAAATATTGCTTTTCAAATATATAATTTTTTCGTAATAGTGTGTTATATTGTTATTTCATTTAGTCCAAAAATTTATATACGTAACAAATATCTCTATCATTTACAATATACTCTCCTTCACTGCCTGCAACAATTGGCCTCTCCAGTATTTTTGACGCCTTTACCAGCTCTTCAGGATCCTTGAGCTCAATCCTCGTGGAAGTGCATAGAGGGTTCTGAGTGCTTCCTTTAATTATTATGCTGCCATATTTTTTCTCGAACTTCTCCTGCTCACTCGATGCTCTGCTCTCCCTCACAGCTACATATAGGAAAAGGGAAGCAGTTCCAGCAATGGAAATTAGAATAGAAAGCGTTCTAGCAGTGGAAACACTCATTCCAGAGATGCTGTTCTGTATTATAGTGGAATTTGTTTTCGATATAT
Source organism: Fervidicoccaceae archaeon (assembly GCA_038734945.1). Taxonomy (NCBI): domain Archaea; kingdom Thermoproteati; phylum Thermoproteota; class Thermoprotei; order Fervidicoccales; family Fervidicoccaceae; species Fervidicoccaceae archaeon. Next base: position 100,144 of record JAVYOA010000001.1, read on the forward strand.
TTGCTGAGTAGTGGAGTGGGGTGCCTATTTCTATCCTGTTTCTCGAAAGATCAACCTTGATAACTAGTTCGTGAGAGAAGACGCTCGTTGCTCTATATCCTCCAATGAGAACTTCTGCAGGACCGCTGGAGCTTATGCTTATATTATACGAAGTTAGCCTCAGACCTGCCTGTCTCGATAAATAGTCCATGTAGGATGTAACTTCGCTCAAGTTTAGCACAAAGGTTTTTGAGAATGAACTCATGCCAGTGACATTCATGCTACTTAGGTAGTAGTTCTTTGTCCATCCGTCTGGATGAACTAGTGCTATGGTATACGTGGCATTTCCGCTGAAGCTCCCACCGCTCAGCTTCTCTGTTTGATTTACCACGATTTCATTGACTAGAGAAGCATAGATGGGAACACCTGTACTGAATGTTATATAGTCAGAGGGATATATCTCGTTGGGAAGAAAGTGAAGGTAGATCTGAAAGTCGGACTCTCTGAATTCATTGTACAGGAGGGTGGTTTTCGTCAGCTGCTCTGGTTTTGAGTAAGATGCAATTGAGAGTGCGAGGCCCGCAATTATCAGGAGAGCTGAGATGATTAGAAGGAGTGTGTGCTTCTTTGAGCCTCTGCTCACTTTCTGATGGCACCTCTTCCGTTTAAGCCTTTCTTCAGAATGAGAATTGCTGCTGATGCTATCAATAGCATAAATATGCTCCTCCCCTCTAAGCTTCCTGCTACATTATATATATAGCTTGCTCCATTTCTCAAGATAATTGTTATCCATCCTATCCAAGGTATTTTCCATCTAACTGTCCCAATTATTTGCTCTATTTTTACTGGATCTGGATCTGCTGTTGGAAGGGCGTCTCCCCTTGTAACTAATCCTTCTTTGCTTATAGCAACAACTCTGTGGGCAATCAGCTCGCCATTGCTTCCTCTGTAGAGCACTATTTCCCCAAGCTCTGGAGACCTATGAGAGAGGGAAACTATTACTATATCCCCTACTTCGAACTGAGGCTTCATGCTCTCGCTCACTATGACAAATGGCTGCAATCTAAGAGATATCATTGAAAGGAAGAGGATAGCTATAATGAGGAAGCTGCTGATGGGAATCAGCTGCTTCACAATTCTTTTCAATCTGCTGCTGAACAGAGTTAGTCTTGATCCCCTCAGAGTGCAGTTGAGAGATGAGAAATAAATGAGAAAGAAGAACAGAATGAGGGAATCGAAGCCATACCAAGCAGGTCCCAGAGAAGCGCGAGAAGCAGTTAGGGGAAAGATCCCCCAATATAAATCCTGGACGAATCTGAATAGAAATGTTGAAATTGGTCCTGAGAGTATTAGGATTGTAGTTAGAAGGGCGCTGTAAATGATGAGGTCGAGAGCTCTAGCAGGAAGATTGTAAGAGGATTGCAGCAGAGATAAGGTAGATAGCACGCTTCCCTGGTATAGAAAGCCAGCCATAGTACCAACTGCGTACTTCATGCTTTCCCTTTTCATGAATGATATTGATGCTGCTCTTAGTGTTTCAGCTCCAAGGTCCTGTATTGCTATGAGGGGAATATAGGATAAAAGAAAGACCGGAGATAGAGCTTGTTTGAAGTCAAAACCGATAGCTAGGCCCATCATCGTGTATATAAGGAGGAGAGAAGTTGATGCTATTAGAGAATCGGATAGCTTCAAGATTCCTTTTCCTCTTCTGTGGAGTAATCCTACCGCAGGAAGAACTGAGAGGATCCATAGGTTATAGGAAATCAGAAAGCCTGAGAAATTCCTCAAAAGTAGGGCTATGTTAGGAGCAAGGATGAGGAGGCTGGCTGAAATGCCAGCCATCATGCTTTTCTTCTCTATTGTAAAAAAGCCTTTTCACCTCGCTCTATTTCTCTTGATGCTGTTGAAGATATATGGTTGCTGAAGCGCTAGCGCTTCCGATATTCGTTATCAGAGTTGCATTGTTAGTGAAGTACTTATCCACTGAGCTGTATTCCTGCCCATCTAACCAATCACTCATCTCAAATTTCAAATAGATTAGCACAGAGTCTCCAGAACTTAGTGGTGTTCCCAGGATAAGAGAGATTTTGGCAGTGTTGTTGTTATTATTGAGATAAATAATTGATGAATTTGTTATCTCATTGAGATTCGAGCCTTTCAATACAAATACATGAATGTCTGCATTTCCATGGCTAACTTTAACATCGAAATGATCCTCGAATACATCAGTAACGTTTATGCTGAAAATTCCGCTTCCAGTTATGTTCAGGAGTCCATAGAACACTCCTGGAACTGAGCTCTTTATTTTGCCGTTCTTATCAAGCGTAACGTTCACTATGTAGTTTCCATCCTTCATATCCAGAGGAGTTCCAAGGTACCAGCCTGTGGTTTTCCAATTTACATCTGTGTGCCTGAAGTCCTTGGAGATTGAGAGGGAAGGAAATGGCTTCATGCCGAAGTTCAAATTGATTTTATTCTCTCCAGATGAGAGGCTAACCACTATCTCTGTATAGGTTGTGTTTGTATATCCAGCAGGAGGCATAACTTTAATTATGTAATTACCTGAAGGCAGATTGCCGAACGAGTAGAAGCCCAAGCTGTTTGTCACAGTCGTTGCTATTAACGCATTTGCGCTGTTCAGTAGCTGAAGTGCTATCCCTTGCAGGGGATCTTCAATAGGATCATATATTTGGTTCTCGTTAGCATCATGATAAACGTAGCCGCTCAGAGAGCCCCCTTGAACTGAGGGGGGTACCTGATATTCGTTCCACTGCACTGCCTCTATTGTTATGTTTATTATCAGTGTTGAGCCCATCGGAGCACTCTGCAGAACAACGACATCAAAGCTCAAGTCTGCGCTATTGCCAGGATGCAGCTGCACTCCAAAGTTATCTCCCCACCAAATGGATACATCTGGCAGTCCATCATTGTTCAGATCCAGGAGCTCGCTGCCATCTATAGCATAGTAATAGTTTCCGTTTATGCCAACTCTCCATATCTTCAGAGGTATAGTGCCATCGTTTTCCACCTTGAAGGCTGTGTGAGCATAGTACCAGGGATAGGCGTTGTAGATTACCATGTTCAGTGTATCATGGTCTCCATCTCCATCGCTGTCTATGAGCTGTATTGCTGTGCATCCAACATTCTTGTCAAGTTGCGTTGCACCTGCATTTGGATAATATGTTGCATTCCAATCGTAGCCTGGGAAAGAGCCGCAGGGATCGGATGTGATCACGCTACCTGGAACGAATCTTATATCTAGCTCTCCCGTATTTACAGAGGTGTTAACTTTGAGGCTTTCCCCCCACATGGCCATAGCTGCTGTTAAAATGCTGCCTATGAAGAGAAGAAGAAAAAACCATATCTTGCTGTTGTTCATTGTCAATTTCATCACTCTTATGGAGTAGTTACTTCATTCCACTGAGCAAATACCAGTGTTACCTCAAATGTATATTGGGCGTTCTCATCGGCGCTCTGAAGAACTGTTATGCTGAGTGCATATTGTCCAACATCGCCTGGATGAAGCTGGGTGCTCTGAGGTATAGAGAGAGATGCATTAAGGGCCGTACTGTTGAGGCCTGTTATGCTGCTTGAATACAGCTTAACAGGTATTGTTCCAATATTGGTTACATTGAAGGATATTACGGGAGAATAGCCTGGATACGCATTTCCTATGGTTACATTTAGCTTTATAACATTTCCATTGCTGTCTAGAACTTCAGATGCTACGCTGCACCATGCAACATCCTTTCCTTCGCTGTTGTCGAAGCCCTGTGCCTGGGGATCGCTTCCCTCATCGCTGCATTTCCATCCGCTAAATGCTACCTTGACCTCTCCTGTGTTTACTGTGACGTTTAGCCTCAGTGTTTCACTCCACATTGCTACTGCTGAGGTTATTAGAGCGAGGGTCACTGCTATTGCTAAAATAGGTATAATATTTTTCCCTTCCATTTTAATTTCACCAAAAAATAATTAAAAAAATGAGTTCTTTTCTCTGCATCAGCAAGTAGAACAGTTGTTTTTAAGCAATTAACTCGAAAAGCCTGTATTTTATTTATTGTTCAGCAGTAAGCACTTATTATATATCAAAAATGTTGTTGCCTCTTCCACAACCAGCTATGAACCCTCTCATGAATAATGATTTCTCTGGCAGCGGGGAATTCCGCTATGTTCGTTACTTCTCCTAGTCCCATGCCTCCTTTCAGGAGGTTCCTCTCAGCAACACATATTTTTATATATTCGAGCTGTCAGAGTGCTTCTAGCTATGTTTTTCATGAAGCTTGTTGAAAGACATTGCAAGTGCTTCCAACATCCCACCACACAATACTTTAAAAGGGTTAGTTAAGCAAATGAGTGAAGCATGCGCTGCTCCATGCTAAGTTCAATATAAGGATTAAGCACTGCTAATGCCCTCGATTTCTGAAACTGCACTATTGCTCTTCTCTCTGATGCTTGGAGGGCTATAGCTCTGCACATTCCTGGAAAGGCCGACGAACGCGATCTTTTTGCTAACCATAGCTTCTGCTAAAATCATCAGAGGTCCTCTTTTTTCTTGCTTAATATTTTTAAAATAATGGGAAAAATGTATAATTATTTTATTTTTTATCTTTTATAAAAAGAAAAGCTTAATATAATTAAGAATACTAATTTAATTTTTGAAATAAAGGAAAAAAACTTGTCTCCGCTGTGTGGTACCATGAAGTACTACATTGGAAACAGAGATGCCGTGGAAAAGCTATTTGAGGAGCTGAAGGCTTCTGTTATGGTTGTTTATGGACCAAAAGTGAAAAATGGAAGTATTGTTTATGGAGAGCTGAATTCAATTAACGAACTCCCATTGGGAGTTGGTGGCATCAGCTCTCTGACGCACCACTCAGTCAAGGAAGTAGCTCATCCACCTGTTCAGGACTACATAGTCACAGAGGGAAATTATACTTCATATTTAGCTTCTGTGGGGGTAAGCAGTTGGGCACTCTTTGGTGTTAGACCATGCGATGTTAGTTCGATCAAGATTCTCGATGCCCTTCTCTCGGATGATCCCATCTACAGGCAGAGAAGAGAGAGGTTGCTCTGGATAGTTGCTGAAGAGTGCTTGGAGGTTGGCCCCTATTGCTTCTGTGGATCCCTGGAAACAGGTCCCTCTGCTACAGAGGGATTCGACATATCCTATGCTTTCATAGGGAGAGACTGCGTCCTTTTCAGGAGCGGGACTGAGAGGGGGGACGAGCTTCTATCGAGAATTCCTGTTAGGGAAATTGATGGAGAAAGCAGTGAGCTTCGGTTTTATGAGAAGAAGGTGGAGGAGGGAAGGAAAAAGGCTGTGAGTGAAACTCTGGCTGTGAGGAATGGATTTGGGGATGCCCTGGATAGATCAATGCATGATGCTCAGCTCTGGAGGAAGTTGAGTGAGAGCTGTCTTGGATGCTCAAACTGTAACATGGTTTGCCCTACATGCTCCTGCACTGAGTTCATCGATGATCTGAAAATGGATGGAAGTGCCAAGAGAAGCAGGCTCTGGGTTGGATGTCTTTCTCCAGTATATGGGCAAATTGCGGGGATGCATTTCAGAAAGGAGCAATACATGAGGTACAGACACTTTGTCCTGCATAAGTTCCTATTCTCCTCATGGAGAATTAAGAGGAATGCATGTGTAGGCTGCGGAAGATGCATCGCCTTTTGTCCCATGGGAATCGATCTCAGAAAATCGCTTGAGGAGGTGCTTAGCTCCTATGGCCGCAAGTAGCATTGCTGTTCCGAAGGTTGCTGAGGTAGTTGAAGTGAAAAATGAGACCAGGGACACAAAGACATTCAGAATACTTGTTCCTGATAGGAGGAGCGATGAGTTCAGGCCAGGGCAATTCATAATGGTCTACTTGAAGGGCTTCGGTGAGATACCTATCTCCCTCTCCGACCTGGCTGAGGACACAGATGAAGGGACCATGGTAACAATTACCGTGAGAGGGGTTGGAGTTGTATCTAGATACATGCTGTCGAGCATCAAGGAAGGGGATAAGATTGGGATTAGAGGCCCCTATGGCAGGGGATGGCCTGTTGAGGAGGCAAAGGGGAAGAACGTTATAATTGCTGGGGGCGGAATAGGCTTTGCTCCCCTAAGGCCGGTGCTGAAATTTATTCAGAGAAAAAGGGAGGAATATGGGAGGCTAATAGTAATCTACGGTTCCAGAGGACCTGCCGAGTTTCTATATAAATACGAGCTCGATTCCTACAGGGCATTTCCTGGAACGGAGTTTGTGTTAACTGTAGATAGACCTGCTGAAGGATGGGAAGGTGAGGTTGGCTTGGTGCCGGACATTCTGAAGAAGATTAGGTTGGAAGGAAACGAGATGAGCTTCATATGTGGACCGGAGATCATGATGAAGATTGCCTCAAAGAGGCTCGTTGAAATGGGAGCTGAACCAAGAAGGATTTTCGTTTCGCTGGAGAGGAGGATGAGGTGCGGGTTTGGTGTTTGTGGAACATGCCAGCTCGGACATTACTATGTGTGCAAGGATGGGCCAGTTTTTTCCTATGAGGAGGTCTCCCGCTATATGGAGGTTGAGGGGATATGAGCAGGCTGAGGTTGGGGGTTGATAAGCTCTCATCGTGCTCTGGATGCATTAACGAGATCATATACGCCCTGCTCAGCGATCCTTTGCTTTCCGAGTTGATAGAAATATCATATTTTCCAGAGCTTCAGGACACAAATGTATCAGAGGGGGGCTTCGATATATTCTTGATAGAGGGCTCAGTTGTGAATAGAGAGCAGATGGATAGGGTCAAGGAGATTAGAGAGAAAAGCAAGATTGTGATCGCAGTGGGAACCTGTTCTACATATGGTGGAGTGCAATCTCTGAGAGACAGGATAGATATCAACGATGTTAAGAGAAATGTGTACCTGAGGCCGGAGCTTATAGAAGTGGAGGAGGAAGTCTATTCAATACCTGAGATAATAAAGACTGATTTAGCAGTGCCAGGATGCCCGATAAATGGAGATAGTTTCCTCAGGCTCATGAGAAAGCTCGTCCTTGGAGGCGGGGAAGTTCTCATTCTCGAGTCTCTCTGCGCCGAGTGCAAGAGAAGAGGAAATGAGTGTGTCCTCACTAAAGGGAAGATGCTGTGCCTGGGTCCTGTGGTCCCGGCAGGCTGCGGGGCAATATGCCCAAGCTTTGGAAGGGGGTGCATAGGCTGCTTTGGAATAAGGGGGGACTTGGCTGCCAAGGATGCTGAAAAGCTGGCTGCAAGGATGGAAAAACTAGGGCTGGGGAAAAGGGAGGACATTATTTCCTTCCTTATGAGATTCAGCTATGCGAAGGATAAGGAATATTTCAGCAGAATAGTTGGAGGTGGAGGAAAATGAGTGCGGAAGAAGCCTTGCTGACAAGGGTTGAGGGGGAGGGGAAGGCAAGGCTAGTATTTGTGAACGGGAGAGTTGAGAAAGTTGAAATCCATATTTTTGAAGCACCCAGGTTCATCGAGTACATAATGAGAGGCAGGAGACCTGCTGAAGTTCCCGAGATTGCAAGCAGAATATGTGGTATATGCAGCGTCTCATATCAGATGGCCGCTGCTACGGCCTTCGAGAGGGGAATGGGGATTGAGGTTCCTGCAGAGCAGGATAGGCTGAGGGAAGCGATTTTCTATGCAGAGCACGTGAAGAGCAATGTCCTTCATATACTCTATCTTCAGCTTCCCGACCTGCTAGGAGCTCCTTCCTCTCTGGAGGTCTTCAAGAAGGATCCCTCGCTCCACAAAATGGCAGTTGACCTGTTCATGTGGTCCAGAAAGGTAATGAAGGTTCTCGGCGGAAGGTATCACAACGTTGTAAACATAAGGATAGGTGGGGTCTACAGGATGCCTGAGATAGGTGAGGTTGCCTCCCTATCCATAGATGCTGAAAGAGCTATAACTAATGCGAGGAAGCTATCCGAATTTGTTCTGGAAAGCGTCGAGAGGCTTCCGAATTATCAGCAGCAGATTAGAATGATGTCTCTGTGCAGCTCCATCGATTATCCAGTGATATCGAGAGAAATTTGCTTCGAGGAAAGGAGATTCGATGTGAGCAAATTTGAGGACTTTGTAAGGCCCGAGCAGGTTCCATACTCGAACTCTCTCAGGTACAGAACTAGAGAGGGAGTAGTGTATGTTGTTGGTCCAATTTCAAGATTCAACAATTCTTTCTATTCGTTGAGGTCTGAGGTCAGGAGAATGCTGAAATCCTTCGGCTTTGCTCCTCCTCTTAGGAACATTCATCATAGTATAATAGCGAGAGCTGCAGAGCTCTATGAGTTCATCCTGAGACTCGCAGAGTTCATAGATTCCTATAGACCTGAGCAGATAGAGCTCAGAGAGCCGCGCATAGATCCGGGGACATATTGGGGTGCAGTTGAGGCTCCAAGAGGCATATTGTATCATAGGTACAGAGTAGGTAGTAGAGGGGTCGTTGAGGAAGCCAACATAATCCCTCCAACATCTCAGAACTTACTGGCGATGGAGAATTTCTCTATGGAGCATCTATACAGAATGGAGCTCGTAGAAAAAAGGGAAAGTAGGGAAAAGTTGATCCAGGAAGTTCAGAAAGTCATAAGGCAGTTCGATCCATGCATATCGTGCTCTGTTCATTGATTTTGTAGGCTCATTCATAGCGGAGGGCTTTTACGGGATCCATGCTGGCAGCCTTTCTCGCTGGATATATGCTAGATACTAGGCTGACTCCTATTCCTAGGGCTACTGATATAGCTACTATTGTTGGATTTATGTAAGGTTGATAGCTGAGTGCTATTGTAGCACTCGCTCCTCTCATTCCTATTCTCGAGGTAGATGTTGGAAATGGAGAAAAACTGCCTGTGAGAATTCCTGGAATCATATATGATAGAAGTGTGCCGACTATTATTCCTATGAAAGAACCAAGAGCTCCTATAAGAATGCCTTCAACGAGAATTTGGGCCATAACCTGTCTGCTCTTGAAGCCGATGGCCTTCATTGTTCCTATCTCTCTCGTTCTCTCAGTCACTGTTACAAGCATCATGTTTATTATGCCCAGAGCTGCTGCTAGCAGCGATATTGCTGCTATTCCTCCTAGCAGTATTGACATTTGCCCTATCACGCTCTGCATGGTCTGGGCTATCTGTGTTGGTGAAAGAGCATTTACAGAGCTTCCATATATGTTCCTGAGATCCTGCTCTACTGTGTCTATGTAGCTGACGCTGCTCACCTTTATTAGAAGCATGTCATATCCTCCAGCTCCGCTTAGCTGCATTGCTGCCTGGATTGGGATGAATATGCTAGTATCTGGGGATATGAAGCTCATTGCTCCATAGCTATTGAGAACGCCTGATACAATCAATATGGCTTGAGAAGCAGACTGTGAGAAGCCACCTCTGTTTAGAGTGACTGTGATCACCTGCCCGGGGGATATAAGAAGCTGGTTGGTTGTATTGGAGAAAGCCAGATCGTGGCCTATAACAGCCATGGGAACGGCTGAATCCTGATAGAGCGCTCCTGCTGCCAAATTCACCTCTCCCAGGATTGATGTAATATATTGAGAGGAGATGCCGTATATGGTTGCTGATGACGTTGAGTCTCCTATGGTAACCGTGCCTGTGAGTCTAACTATTGGAATCACCTGGTTGACTCCATCAAGGGTACTTATTACATATACGTCGGGATCCGTCAGTCTCCTTCCCATGACGTTCACCAAGATGGTGTCTGGTCCAAGCTTCTGGAGCTGTGAGGATATGCTTCTTCCTATTCCTTCCGTCTGGGAAGTAAGAGCTATTATAGCAGCTATGCCGATTGTCACGCTGAGTATCAGCAGTATAGTTCTGACTTTGTGCCTAGAGAGAGCCCTGAATGCTAGAAAAAATATATCGTTTATTCTCATTCACTTCTTACCTCTCATGACTGCTCTCAGTGATATGTATATTGTGAGAATTGCTACAACAGCTATAGCTGTGGGAAGCACGTAGGAGTGGAGAGATGTGCTCGATGTATTTATTGCTGTTGTGGATGTGTTGTTGCTGCTAGGGGATATTGTGAGTGGGATTGAGAGCTCCGTGCTGTACTGCTTTCCAACGTTGTCTGAATATGTTATGACGAAGTTTACGCTTTCGATTGGCTGCCTTGATTCACCGATGGGATAGGTTCTGGTTATGTTGCCCACTGGCTGTGTTTGGGTAAATGTTCTCGTGAAAGTTCTTGTTATTGTTTCATTTCCAGGGAATGTTGTTGCATTTACATTGCTCGAGAGCCTGAAGCTGAATGTCACCGTTGTTGAGGACCCGCTGTTGAGCTGGTTAATGAAGCTCTGCGAGCCAAGGAGTGTGGAGTACAGAGGGCTCGGGAGGACAGCTATAGTTACATTGTAGGCGGGACCTATGCCAGTGTTAGCTATTGTCAGGGATGCTGAGAAGGTCTGCCCTGGAGATATTGTTTGGGGGAGAACAGCGTAGTTTGTGATCTTCAGAGATGGGGGCAGTGCCAAGAGGAAGGTTAAGGTCTTTGATGTGCTTGTTATTGTGGAACCATCGAAGTAGCTTATTGAGGCTGTGAGAGCCACTGTTGATGAGCTCATTGTGGATGGTATATATAGGGGTATGGAGATCTGTGTTGTTTCTCCCGGACCCAGTGAATCTATGTAGTAATTCCCCGTTCCAGGCAGTATAGTTCCGCTTGGTGGTGTTAAAGTTATGCTGATCTGCCCTAATGCAAAGCTGTTTGGGTTGATGAGGGAGAGGTTCAGATAGTTTGTCTGTCCTGCAGTCACTATCCAGGTTTCAGTGCTTATCTGGAGAGGTAGCTTCGAGGTTGCTGGAACTATCATCAGAGTAAAGGGATCGTTTTCAGAGATGATGCTTCCAGTTGTGGGATCTGTATAGGTGATTGCAGCAGCAAGGGTCGCGTACTGTATGGACTGAACAGCGTTGGCATAGACGCTGAAGCTCACGCTCCTGCTCTCTCCAGGATTTATGCTTCCCAAGTAGAATCTTCCGCTGGATCCCACAATGATGAGGTTCCCAGGAGATATGGTGAGCGAAACATTATCAAGCCTCTTTGCTGCTGTGCTTGTTATGGTCAAATTGATCTGAGAGCAGCAGAGACCTCCAACAACGCTTTGGGGCGAGGGAGTCACCAGGAAGTTCGAAACTGTGGGGGAGCCCATTATGAGTATGCTTTCGGTTCTGCTCTCCGTTCTAGCAGTGAATGTTGAATCCGTGTATGACATGCTGAGGGTCAAAGTAGCCATACCGCTGGCTGTAGGTTGAACAATTACCTGGATTGCTATGCTTCTGCTCTCTCCTGGAAGCAGGTCTCCTACATACCATCTACCATCGAAACCAAGGAAGCTCATTGATTGTGATGGAGATATTGTTACATCTAGGCCGCTTATCGAGGTATTTCCACTGTTGGTTATTGTCACTGTTATGTTGCCTTTTCCTCCTGCCATCAAGCTATGAGGCTCCAAATCAATGGATAGCACGCTCTTTGGCTGCACGATTGTTAGGAGAAATGGGATCCTCTGCATTCTGGAAATTCCGTAGCTGTCAGTATAGCTGAGATCGACGTAGAGCTGGAGCACTGTCTTGCTTCCTGAAATTCCAAGAGGCAGAACGCTGAAGTTAGCCGTAGCTGATTGGTTCGATTGAAGATCACCGAGATAGAGGCTGGAGCTTCCTCCTGAAGAGAGGAGCTGCTGCGGAAGCTCGAGAGATACTGTCAGGCTTTTTGCTGTCTGGTTCCCGGAATTGATCACAAGAACGCTCAGTGTGCTGTTTGTGCCTGCAGTGAGAACCGTGGGTGCGAGCTGAACGGATAGCTGAGGAGATGATGGCTGTTGAATGCTCAGATATATGCTTGTGCTATAGCTCTCAGCAATTCCACAGCTGTCCAAGAAAGAGAGCTTAAAGGAAATTGGTATTAGAGAGCCAGCAGCTGAGGGTGAAATATAAAGAGGTACCTCAGCCTGATATGTTTCCATGGGACCTATTGTTCCAATTTTTATACTTTGGTTAAGAACCAGAACTTGCTGCTGTGAAGATGATGCTGTGAGAAGTGCTCCATATGCATATCCGCTACCACCATTCTGAATTGGTATGCTGAGATTCACATATCCGGGAGGTGTGGAAATTATAGTTGGAACTGCTAGGGCAATGGAAGGGGTGCTGCTTAGAGTTATAGTAAATGGATCTATTTCAACGTTCTTCCATGCCCCGCTGTCGTAGACGTACATGGATATAAATGCCTGGTAGTACCCAGCAGGGGCGCCATTGCTTACATCTATCCAATAGGAGAGCGTTAGTGTTTGCCCAGGAACCAGAGGGGACATGCTCGTGGCAGTAGCTATGGAACCTCCGCTCAGTGAATCGCTCAGATAGCTTGGCAGGTAGAGGAGACCCTTCACTCCACCATATGTTGAGTTTCCGTTGTATTTGAGAACGACATTGAGTTGCTGCATCTGCATTCCTGCTCCAACGCATGCTGGAGACTGCTGCGAGCCCCAGTAAGCGCTCAATACGGTGAATAATCCCCCTTCTTGCTGTGCCTGAGAAGGGGAGGTTATATAGAGAAACGAGAAAAGTATCAACAATGATAGGAAGATGGCTTTGTTCTTCATGATGAGATCCCCCTGCTCTCCTTTATTTCTACAATTTTACCATCTCTTATCCTGACTATCCTGTCTGCAAAGCTTGTGAGCTCCAAGTTGTGGGTTGCCATGACTATTGTCTTTCCCTGATCCCTCAGCTCTCTGAATATCCTGGCTATGTTTGTAGAGTTTACCGAGTCCAGATTCCCTGTCGGCTCATCCGCTATTATTATCTCAGGATTATTCACTAGAGCCCTCGCTATAGCAACCCTCTGCTGCTCCCCCCCGCTTAGCTCAAGAGGCTTCTTATTGAAGGCAGATTCTGGGAGAAAGTTGCTAAGAATCTCCAGGGCCCTCCTCCTTCTCTCTCTAGGGGGTATCCCCAGAGCGATCATGGGAAGCTCCACGTTTTCAATGGCTGTGAGGTGAGGTATCAAATTGAAAGATTGGAAGACGAAGCCCATCTTTTTGTTCCTGAGCTCAGCGAGCTGATTGTCTGTGAGTGAATTAAGATCTGTGTTGTCAAGAATGACCTTTCCTTTTGTAGGCCTGTCGATGGTGCCACATATGTTGAGCAGAGTTGTCTTTCCGTGCCCTGATGGTCCAACAATGCTTATGAATTCCCCTCTGTTTATCTCGAGAGAGACCCCCCTGAGGGCAGGGTATTCCACTTTGCCAATTCTGTAGATCTTCCAAACATCATTAAGAGTCATGAGAGCCCTATTGCTCAATTATCTCGCCTAGTTTTGAGCTTCACTCAAGTCCTTATATATACTTCTGCGGGAAATGTGCGGGACTAGCAAACAGGGGAATAATCTGCTCTGTTGTTAATATGAATCCCGAATGTTTCAAATGCAAAAAATTGCGAAAAGAATCATGGACTTTAGCTTTTGCGCGAACTTTTGTCGTTATTGTAAAAATTTGTTTTCTATTTAAGAGAAAATAGATGTTAAATTTATTTCTCAGTTACAATCCTAATAGTTCCTTAACTAGGTGATTCTTATTAGGATATGGGATTCGATAAATAGGGTACCCGGAGGACTCATGATAATTCCTCTTATTCTTGGAAGTCTCGTAAAGACCTTTTTCCCTTCTTTTCTGGATATGGGGAGTTTTGTTACGGCTCTCTTTAAGCAGTCTGCCTTACCTCTAATAGCGCTGTTAATCTTTGCAACAGGAGCACAAACTACTGTTAGAGTTGCGCCAAAGGTATTAGCAAAAGCGGGTGCTTTACTCCTTGCTAAGACTCTGGTTCCAGGAGCAATAATAGCAGCTCTAGGAATATATTTACTTGGGAGAGGAGAAGTATTACCAGGAATCAGTGTTCTATCTCTTCTTGCTGCTTTATCAAATTCAAATGGCGGACTGTGGATTGCTCTTGCTTCCCAGTATGGCGATGCTACTGATGTGGGAGCATATATCGCAAGCGCACTCAACGATGGTCCTTTTTTCACAATGCTTTTTCTTGGGGTTGCTGGGCTTGCTCAAATACCAGGGCTTGCTCTTCTAGCCGCAGTTCTTCCTTACATTCTGGGATTTATCTTGGGGAATTTAGATCAAAAAATTGGGGAAATTTATAAGCCAACTGCATCGATAGTTATTCCATTTTTTGCGTTTGCCCTTGGAGCAGGAATTGATATAAGATCTCTGGGCATGGGTGCTATTGGTGGTACAATAATAGGACTTCTTTCGACTTTTTTAACAGGAGCGTTTGGCTTTTTATCGTATAAAGCATTTTTCAAGGACGCTAATCCCGGTGTAGGATTTGCTATAGGAACAACGGCTGGAAATTCCGTTGTTGTTCCATCCATAGTTGCACAGGTTGATCCTAGATATGCTTCACTTGTTGCTTCAGCCAGTGCTGCATGTGCTACAGCTGTACTAATAACTGCTATCTTAACTCCAGTAGTCACACATATAGTCGCTACTAGATATAGAATGCAGAGGAATGCTTGATGTTTGGAATATTTAAAAAAGCTTTAATACTTGCTGATGATTACACGGGAGGAAGCGATACTGCTGTTCAATTTTCTAAGGCTGGATATAAAGTATCGCTTACTTCAGATTTGAAGGATCTGGGAATCCTCTTGAGAGAAAGTGACGTTGTCGCATATAGTACTGAAAGTAGGAACATACCCCCTCGGGACGCTAAGAAAAAAATTGAAGAAGCTATAGAGATAATTCGCGAAGAGTTAAAGAGTATTGGAATCCGATTCAATGAAGTTTTATTCTACAAAAAAATTGACTCCACGTTAAGAGGGAATATACTAGAAGAAGTAGCCGAAGCTACAGAGAAACTAGGAGCTGACATTGTTGTTTTTTCTCCTGCCTTACCTAAACAGGGAAGAACTACAATTAATGGAGTTCATTTAGTTAGTGGTTTACCAGTTTCAGAAACATATTTTGGAAAAGATCCTAGATCTCCAACTAAGAGCTCAAGGATTAGTTGGTATTTAAGTTGGGTAAAAGAAGAAGAAAGAATACATTTTACTCTTGAAGATCTAAGAATAGGAGGGGAAAAGGATCTTTGCTCTTACAAGGCAATCTCTTCAGATATAGAAACAGATGAAGATCTTGATATATTTGTAAAAACTGTAGGAAAATGCGCCAGAAATAAGATAATTCTCTGGGTAGGGTCTGCTGGGATGGCTGAAGCACTACTTCGAAATACACTCATTTATACTGGATCCCCTAAACTCCTTTTCTGTATTGGCTCTATTAATGAAGTGACAAGAAAGCAAATGCGTATTTTAATAGAAACGGAAGATGTTGATGCGATTAAAATAGATCTAGAAAAAGCTATCAAGAATGCTACAGAAGAAGAACAAAGAGTAATAGATACGGTCAGAAAAAGTAAAAAAAGATGTGTGCTGATAACCTCAAGTTTAACAGAGGATCAAATAGATACAGGTAGAGCTCTTGCGGGTGAACTCAAGCTAAACATGTCCGATTTAGGTTATTTGATAGCGAAGTTTCTTGGCAAAGTATGTTCAGATATAATAAAAAAAGAGGTTTTTGGAGGGGTATTTATGAGTGGTGGAGATATCTCTGCTTCTGTTATGAAGCAACTAGGAAGCACAACTACTTTCGTTATTGGTGAGATAGAGCCTGGAATTCCTCTAATGCAACATATTGCTGCTCGAGTCAGATTTGCTACTAAAGCAGGTGGATTTGGAGATGATTTTACTTTGATAAGAGTTCTTTACAGGTTATAAACGGAGGAATTACCTATGGGTATTATACTTATAACTATTGGAGACCCTGCTGGTTCTGGTCCAGAAATTGTGCTAAAAGCTCTCTCACATAAAAAAATATATGAAAGAAGTAAAATTGCTGTAATAGGAAGCTTAAAGGTTTTAGAAAAAGCAAGAGAGATAGTCAAAGCAAATAGCTTGAAACTAACCAAAATAGAAGACCCAGGTGAAGTAGAACAGTTCGAACCAATGAATATTGGAGTAGTTGATTTGGACAACGTAGATCCTAGAAAAATTGTGTATGGATCTCCTTCAGAATTGGGAGGAAGAGCATCTTTCGAATACATTTCTAAGGCTGTTGAATTGATATTGAAGAGAAAAGGAACTGCCCTTGTTACTGCACCAATAAGCAAGGAAAGTCTGCATATGGCTGGAATTAATTACCCTGGGCATACCGAACTCTTGGCAGATCTTGCTGGAGTGAAGGAAGTTAGAATGATGTTAGTAGCTGGGAATTTCAGGGTATCCCATGTAACTACACATGTATCATTGAGAAAGGCCATTGAAGAATTAATAAAAAAGGAGAGAATCTTAAAAACTATTGAAATGACTTATGAAGCTCTTGTTAAGTTTTTCTGCATATCAGAACCAAAAATTGCTGTATCCGGATTGAATCCACATGCCAGTGAGAATGGGCTTTTTGGTGATGAAGAACTAAGAGAAATAAGTCCCGCAATTGAAGCTGCTAGAGAGCGGAGAATTAATGCTCTTGGTCCTTTTCCTCCAGATACTATATTTTATAGGGCTTATAGAGAAAAAGAGTTCGATGCTGTTATAGCTATGTACCATGATCAAGGACATATACCTGTAAAAATGGTAGGTTTCCTTGAGGGGGTAAACCTAACGCTTGGTTTACCTTTTGTTAGAACTTCCCCAGATCAAGGAACTGCTTTGGGGAAGGCTGGAACTGGGCTAGCGGATGAAAAAGCTACATTGGAAGCTATAAAGTTAGCTATCCAAATCTCTGAGAACCTTGAGAATAATTGTTGAAGTTATGATGGATTTACAATTCTGCATCATGAAGAAGTGATGAAATTGGGGAAAAATCCCTGGCTTTTGCTTCTCTCCACCACCTTAGCTAGCTCCCTCGTCCCATTCCTGACAAGCAGCACAAGCATAGCGCTTCCATTCATTGCTAGAGAGTTGAACATCTCATATTCAACAGCAAATTGGATCAATAACTTCTTCCTTATTCCTCTTTCCGCATTGGTGCTCATTGCAGGAAGAATAGGAGATTGGGTGGGAAGGGGAAAAATTTATCTTCTTGGACTCGCTTTGTTTGCAGCATCATCAGCTCTTGCCATGGTACCCATAAATAGCATATATTGGCTATTCCCTGATAGAGCTGTGCAGGGGATAAGTGGAGCGCTTGTGACTTCCGTTGCTGTGGCCCTAATATCGGAGGCCTTTCCTCCTTCGATGAGGGGCAGGGTAATTGGGATAAATACCATGGCTGTCTATGTTGGCCTGAGTCTAGGACCTCTACTAGGAGGAGCTTTAACTTCTTCTCTTGGTTGGAGATCGATATTTCTCTTCTCTCTGGCTATTTCAGCTATTAGCTTTTTATTTGGCCTAAAAGCTCTGAGCTTGGAGAGAGGGGTGCTTGAGCGTCCTCCTTTTCTGAAGGGGTTTCTGTTTGCTTGCTCAACAGCCCTCATAGCTACTGGAGCTTCTGTCATGCAGAGAGCTGCTATTGGAGGGGGAATCGCCCTGCTTGGGGCACTTGCCTTTATATCAATTATGCTTGCAGAGAGGGGGAGAGGAGAGCTGTTGCATAGAAAGCTCTTTACTTCCAGGCTCATGATGTCATACTCTGCTGCTATGCTGAACTATAGTGCAACTTTTGCTTTGACTGTTCTGCTGAGTCTATATCTGGAGGAGATTAGGGGGATGAGCCCGATGGAGGCTGGAGCAATTCTGACAGTTCAGCCAGTGATCCAGGCTATTCTGTCTCCAGTTGCTGGTTTGCTGGCAGAAAAGGTGGATCCATCTCTAATTGCAACATTTGGAATGGGGATCATCGCAATAGCTATTGCATCGCTTCTTCCAATCATATCAACGAGCGGAATCTCTGTGCTGTACCTGTCACTAATTCTTCTCGGCATAGGGTTTGCTCTCTTTGCCTCTCCCAACACAACTGCTATTGTTTACCTCACCCCAAGAGAGGCTTATGCCTCTTCTCTAGCTTTTCTGGCCACAATGAGATATTTTGGACAGTCGATAAGCACATCGATAATTACGTCAGTTGAGGCAATAGTCCCTTATCTGAAGTCGAGCCTGTACATTAGCTTGGAGATCTACATTGCACTGAGCGTTCTTGGAACTCTCCTTTCTTTTCTGGCAAGGAGGCGCTAGAGGACCTCGTGATGTCTGCGGCATCTGGGCTCATAGCTCTCCCTCCCTCCTATTAATATTCGAGGAGCATCCCTTGGTGCCGCTTTTCCATCTATTAACCTTTGAGTTCTCGTTGCTGGAGAACCGCAGCGTTTCCCTGTTCTTGGATCAATGTAAGTGCAAACAGCCTGAAGGGAGATTATTTCGTCTGCCCTTGGCAGCAGCTCCTTCACTATCTCCCAGGGCTCTCCTCTGAAGTCTAAATTTA
Source organism: Fervidicoccaceae archaeon (assembly GCA_038734945.1). Classification (NCBI taxonomy): domain Archaea; kingdom Thermoproteati; phylum Thermoproteota; class Thermoprotei; order Fervidicoccales; family Fervidicoccaceae; species Fervidicoccaceae archaeon. The sequence continues at coordinate 118,559 of JAVYOA010000001.1, forward strand.
GGGCGGCAGCAAAGATCCTTTTCTCTAGGCTAATCCTCAGAAGAAAATCAACGATTTTGCTGTTGTACTCGAAAAATTGGAGCTCGTCTATTCCAATAACATCTGCACTCTTCAGCTCTTCTGCTACTGAAAGCAAGCCATTGAAGTTTGGCTCTATTACAAGCGCCTCCATCTTGAGTCCATCATGGCTGACTACCTCTCTGTCTGAATATCTCCTGTCTATGGAAGGCTTAACCAGAATGGTGCTGTATCCGGCCATTCTGTATCTGGTTAGCATTCTGAGCAGCTCCGTTGTCTTCCCAGAGAACATGGGTCCAACTATTATCGTCAGTCCGAATTCGGCTGAATCTCTGCTCATTTCTCATGCGCCACTGAAAGTTATTGCGAAAAGTGTAATATTTAGTCTTCCTCATAAAACCCTGGTGGTGCTCCCTGGTCGTTGATGAGGATCTGTTGCTTGGTCTAATAGATGAGGGGAGTAGAAGAGGGGCAGCCTATGTTGAAGTGAGATATCAGGCAGACAGTGGAAAAGCTATAATGATGAGGAATGGGAGGGTTCTCAGCCTATCCTCATTTGGAGGAGAGGGTGTTGGAATAAGGATCCTCCTTGATGGAGGAATTGGGTTTTCCTCCACCAACAGCCTGAACAAATCATCCTTGCGTGAAGCATTAGAAAGGGCCCTTTCTGCTGCCAGGGTAGCAGGAAGGCTAAAGAGAAGAAAGACTGGGATGAGCGATGAGAGAGTAGGAAAAGCATCATATGAAGCTCTTCAGAAGAGGAGGATCGATGATTTGAGCGTAGATCTCCTGGTTGAGAGAGCCAGAGATGCTGAAAAAAATGCGAGAGATGCTTTGAAAGAGGCGAGACTGTCTGTTTTTGCCTTCTCCCTATCTTCCCACGTGCAGGAAAAGCTCCTGCTAACAAGCGACGGAGCAAAGATACAATCCAGAATTCCGAGGCTCTACGCGTCGATTAATTTTGTTCTGGAAGATTCCGGAAGGACCCTTCAGAGATGGAGGGAGTTCGGCGGAAGTGGAGGTGCTGAGCTGCTTGATGAGTGGAAGATTGAAGAGGAGATGCGGGAAGAAGCTTCAAACCTTGAAGTGGTTATGTTGAGGGGGATCTCCCCTCCAAACGAAAAGCTGGATTTAGTATTGGGACAGGAGATTGTTGGGCTGGCAATGCATGAGTCCTCGGGTCATCCTATGGAAGCCGATAGAATTCTGGGAAGAGAGGCAGCACAGGCCGGAGAGTCCTTTGTAAAGCCAGAGAGAATTGGAGAAAAAATTGGAAGCGCTTTAGCAACTGTGATAGATGATCCTACAATTCCTGGAAGCATGGGGTTCTATCTCTATGATGATGAAGGCATTCCTGCAAGGGCAAAACACCTCTATAGGGAGGGGGTCATTTGGGAGCCTCTTATGAACAGGGAAATGGCCTTCATGGTTGGTAGAAAGAGCAACGGGTCGGCAAGGGCAATGAACTATGCATCTGAGCCTCTCGTGAGAATGAGTAATACGTATTTGGAGCCTGGCACCATGAGCTTTGAGGAGCTGATTGAGGACATATACTTTGGCCTGTATGTGAAGAGCTACATGGAGTGGAACATCGATGATATAAGATGGAATCAGAGATATGTAGGACTCGAGTCGTACATTATTAGAAATGGGGAGATAAACGAGCCTGTGAGGAACCCAGTTATAGAGATAACAACTGGGGACTTCTATGGAAAGCTTGTTGGAAAGGACAAAAACCTGAAGTTTTTCCCTGGAACGTGTGGAAAGGGTGAACCTCATCAGGGGATCCCTGTTTGGTTTGGTGGACCTAACGTGAGGCTAAGAAACGTGAGCGTAAGAGCCCTGGGTGATTGAGATGAGTGCGCTTGAAATAGCGTCAAAATTGCTTGAGGCAGTTAGAACGAGCTGGCAGGATGCTGCTTCCATGGTCATTGAAAGAGAAAGAACGCTTGTGAAGATATGGAATGGGGAGGCTGCTGTAGTGCAGAAATGGAAAACTGTTGACTCGTATCTGAGGTTGGGATTGGATGGAAGATTGGTTGTGCTGGAGCTCTCAACCTCAGATCCGGGAAAGATAGCTGATGAGGCTGGAAGCATATGGAGAATAGCTAGGAGGCTGGAGCCATCAGAGATATACTCTCCCCTTCCTCAGCCCACAGTCCAGAGGATGGTGGGGAAGGCTGGGGATCAGGGTGTGAAGGAGTTCATGGAAGATCCCTCACCCCTCGTTGAAGAGGCTCTGGATGAAGTGGCTAGGGAAGGAGGGGAGAGAGCCTCTGGAACACTTAGCTTGGAGCTCTACAGGAGAGGGCTTGCTACCACTGCTGGCTTCGAGGGAGAAGAGGAGAGAACGCTTCTTGCCTTTCATCTGAGAGCGTTTGCTGGGGAGGGGAGCGGGCACTGGAGCCTTGGATCAACGAGATTGGATAGAGATGGAATTAGGGAGGTTGGAAGGAGGGCTGGTGAGATTGCTATTATGTCTCGGAAGCCGGCTGATTTCTCTCCCGGAAAGTTCGATGTTGTTCTCTCTCCCATGGTGATGGGGAACTTGATGAACATTCTGGCACTAATGTCCTCTGCGCTCGCAACAATGATGGGATACTCCTTCCTTTCAAAGTACAAGGTAGGAGATGCTGTGGGATCTCAGAGCTTCTCTCTGTACGATAGGCCAAGAGACCAGGAGCTTCCAGGCGGAGCTCTGTTCGATGATGAGGGGGTTGAAACAGTAGATAAGGCTATATTTGAGGGAGGGAAGCTCCTGACGCTGCTTCACAACACTGCTACTGCATCAAGGAACGGTGGAAAGAGCACAGGAAATGCAGGATGGGTCATGCCAAGGGCCTGGAACTTAGATGTGCTGCCCGGAGATGTGAAGGAGGAAGAAATGGCAGAGATCCTCAGAAATGGTATAATTATAATGAATAACTGGTACACGAGGCTGCAGAACTATGTTGAAGGTCAATTCTCAACGGTATCGAGAGATGGAGCGCTTCTCGTGAAAGACGGCGAGATTGTTGGAAACCTCGGAAGAGTTAGGCTCTCAACTTCTTTACCTAGGATGCTTTCAAGCATAGAGCAACTTAGCAGGGAGAGAAGCAACATTTTATGGTGGGAAGTTGAGATTCCGACGAGATCTCCATTTGCTTTAATAAGAGGTGTGAACTTAACTAGACCGGAGGTGTAGTGCAGTGAGAATAGCAGCACCAGTGGCAAGATCGGGCAATGCTCTTCTACTTCATCCTCATTTTGGAAGAGCTCCATACTTTGCATTTGTTGAAGTTGTGAACGATAAGATCTCCTCAGTAGAAGTTGTGGAGAATATGTATAGAAGCCATGAAAGAGGAAAGGCCAGAGGATTACTCAATGTAATAATGGAGAGGCACCCTGACTGCGTATTGGCTCTTGGAATGGGGGAAGGGGCGTTCGAAATGCTGAGGAGTTCCGGCATCAAGATATATTTCTATCCTAGCAGCTCCGGAGCGATGCCTCCTCTGGAAAAGGCCGTTGATTCCCTGATAAGGGGGGAGCTGAAGGAGGCTGAGGAGCCGAGAGAGCTCGATGAGGAGCACTAGCTGAGGAATTGATAGTAATATAGAATTGATGCTATGGTCTTTGCATCTTTTATCTTGTTTTTTTCTATGAGGGAGAGAGCCTCATTCATTGTTGCCCAGAAGTTCTCTATTATCTCCCCTTTTTCCCTTCTTGGTGAATCCTCCTCCAGATCTTCAGCCAGAAACACGTGAAGTATCTCATTCGATATACCAGGGGAAGAATAGAAGCTTATGAGCCTTCTGAGCTTCTTTGCTCTGTATCCCGTTTCCTCCAGCAGCTCTCTCTCAGCAGCCTCTTCTGGTGTTTCTCCTTCCTCAAGCGTTCCTGCTGGGAGCTCAATTATCCATTCTTTCACTGCATGTCTATACTGCTTTATTAGCAGTATCTTCTCTCCCGAAATTGGAAGAAGGACTACAGCTCCGGGATGAATCACTATTTCTCTATATGAGGTGGAGCCGTCGGGGGATTCTGCATCACCAGCCAGCACCTTTATTCTCCTTCCAGAAAATTTAAGCTCCAATTATTTCACCAATATTGCGTTCCTAAATCACAAATTAAAAATTAGCTCCCTGGAGAACAGCTCCTTTATTGGTTTTTGCCCTTTCAAAATGATTTAGTTTCTAATAATAATCGATCTTCTTTATGCGAAGCTGTTTTTGGAAACGAAGCGAAATTTCTATTTTATTTTAACAAGATGATTGTTCGGAGAGCTCTGCTGTAAATGCTTCTGCAATCCTTTTTGGAGGAGCTTGATAGTTTCCGAAATAAGGCCAGCTCATGGAAGGAACAGCACCGTAAAGGGCTACCTATTTGTTGGAAGAGGTATGTAGAGCTCGGAGACTGCTTGTGCTTGTCTTACTTCTTCCTTCAAGATTTATGAATCCATTTTCAAATTTGATCAAAAAAATTTTAATATATATAAATAATTTATTTAATTTTTAAAGAAAATAAAAAAGAAAAGTTTATCGCTTTAAAGTTTCTATAATTAGAATGTGGTGGGAAATTGTCAAGAGAGGAGATCCCGAGAGAGAAACTTCTGTGGATGTATGAGACGATGGTGAGGATAAGGAAGAGCGAGGAAGAGGCTTCCAGGCATTTCGCCCAGGGAAAGATCCCAGGATTCGTGCATCTCTATGCGGGCGAAGAGGCCGTGGCTGTAGGTGCCATGGCCAATTTGAGGGATGATGATGTCATAACGAGCACGCACAGAGGCCACGGACACTTCATTGCAAAGGGAGGGTCCCTGAAGGAAATGTGGGCAGAGCTCTACGGAAAGAGAACAGGCGTATGCAAGGGGAAAGGAGGATCAATGCATATAGCAGATCTGAGGAAAGGAGAGCTGGGGGCAAATGGAATAGTGGGAGGGGGAATTCCCCATGCTGTTGGAGCAGGTCTGGCCTTCAAGCTATCTAAGTCGGATAGAGTAGCAGTTGCATTCTTTGGGGACGGTGCTTCCAATCAGCAGAACTTCCACGAAGGGCTCAATCTGGCATCGATATGGAAGCTCCCCGTTATATTCATTTGTGAAAATAATCAATATCAGATTTCTCTTCACTATTCAAAGCAGCAAGCAATAAGGAGTGTTGCTGAGAGGGGGAGTGCCTACGGCGTTCCAGGAGTGGAAGTGGATGGGCAGGATGTCCTTGCTGTATACGAAGTAGTAAGAGAGGCTGTAGATAGAGCAAGAAGGGGAGAGGGGCCTACCCTGATTGAGGCAAAAACATATAGGTACTTGGGTCACTTTGAGGGAGATCCTCAGGTCTACAGGAAGAGGGAAGAGGTTGAATGGTGGAAAAAGAACAAGGACCCAATAGAGCTATTTAAGAGAAGGCTTCTGGACATGGGCATAGCTAAGGAGGAGGAGCTGAGAGATATAGATAGCAGAGTTGAAAGAGAAGTACAGGATGCTGTTAGGTTCGCTGAGGAGAGCCCGTATCCGAATCCTGAGGAGCTTTATGAGGATGTCTTCTCCACTCCAACGAGAGGGGTTCTTGTTTGGAAGTGGGGGTCTGAGGTGAGGTCGCATGGGTGAAAGAATCATAACGTTTGCTGAAGCGCTTAATGAAGCTCTGGACATAATGATGGCGAAGGATGAAAAGGTCATTGTGATGGGAGAGGATGTTGGAGTATATGGAGGGGTTTTTGGGGTAACTAAGGGACTCATAGAGAAGTACGGACCAGAAAGAGTTAGAGACACACCAATAGCAGAGAGCGGGTTCATAGGCGCTGGCGTTGGAGCTGCTGCTATGGGCTACAGGCCGGTGGTTGAACTCATGTTCATAGATTTCCTTGGAGTTGCCTTCGATCAGATTTACAACCAGGCAGCGAAGATTAGATACATGTTTGGAGGAAGGGCCAAGATACCGATGGTCCTCAGAACCGTGGCAGGAGCGGGGTTCAGCGCTGCTGCACAGCACAGTCAGTCGCTGCATTCTATTTTCATCCACGTCCCAGGACTGAAGGTGGTCATGCCGTCCACTCCCTATGATGCAAAGGGACTCCTAATTGCGAGTATAAAGGACGACGATCCAGTCATCTTCATTGAGCACAAGGGTCTCTATGGAACTAAGGGGCCTGTACCAAAGGATGAGTATGAGGTCCCCCTGGGAGTGGCAGATGTTAAGAGAAGGGGGAAGGATGTAACAGTTGTTGCCACAGCAGCTATGGTCCACAAGTCCCTTGCAGTGGCTGAAAGGCTCTCGAGAGAGGGGATAGATGTTGAAGTCATAGATCCGAGGACATTGAAGCCTATCGATGCTGATATGATACTCAGCTCAATTAGAAAGACTGGAAGGCTTGTTGTGGTTGATGAGGGCTATCCAAGGTGCAGCTTCGCTACAGATATAGCTGCTATGGCTGCCAGCATGGCCTTCAAGAGCCTCAGGGCTCCTGTAAAGCTGGTAACGCCCCCTGACACGCCTGTTCCCTTTAGCCCAGCCCTCGAGGAAAAGTGGATACCAAGCGAAGCGGATATAGAGAAGGCTATTAGGAGTACCATGGAGGATAAATGAGATGGGAGAAAGAATAAAGGCTGCTTTCATTTTCATTGCCCCAGGCGCCAAGAGCGATAGGGATAGCGCCTTTGTGAGGACCCCCGCTGTTGATCTTGAGGTCCACGGAGTTAGCAGCTACGAGGAGGCTGCAGCTCTGGCTAAAAAGCTAGTTGAAGATGGAGTTTCTGTAATCGAGCTTTGTGGCGGGTTTGGAAACAGAGGAGTAGCTATTGTATCAGAGGCTGTGGCAGGGAAGGCTAAGGTTGGAGCAGTCAGATTCGATGTTCATCCAGCTCTGGGTGGACGCAGTGGGGATGAACTGTTCAAATAATTTTTTTCAATAAATATTCTGAGTGGGGAGTGAGATTTAATGGTTGAAATTAATGTGGTCATGCCCAAGCTTGGTTTAACCATGAGGAGCGGAACAATAGTGGAGTGGCTGAAGAAGGAGGGGGATATGGTCAGGAAGGATGAGGCGCTGGCAACAATTGAGACTGGAAAGATTAGTGGAGAGATAAGATCCCCAGATGATGGAGTGCTGAAGAAGATCTTGAGGAAGAGCGGGGAGGAAGTTCCTGTGGGAGAGATAGTAGCAGTAATTGAGAAGGAGTGAAGAGCAATGAATCAAGACGAGGAAGCTCTGAAATTTATGATGGAGCAGTATGATATTAAGGAGGAAGATGTTAGGAAAAGATTTGGAAAGTTTGATAGAGAAAGTGTAGAGAGATACATTGAAGAAGTGTTCCTACCAAAGATCAGGGAGAAAAGGAAGATAATAGGAATTAGGAAGACAATTGCTGATAATCTCTACAGAAGCTACAGCCAGGCTGTTCATGTGACGCTGAACATGGAAGTTAGCATGGAGAGGCTTCTGGCAAGGAGGGAGGAGCTGGCAAGGAGCCTGGAGAAACCTCCCTCGCTTACAGTTATGATAGGAAAGGCTGCTTCAGCTGCACTAAAGGAATTTCCAACCTTCAATGCCACATTTGATGGAAAGGAGATTGCCATATATGATGATGTGAACATTGCCTTTGCAGTTGATTCTCCCTTTGGTCTGTTCACTCCAGTCATTAGAGGAGTTGAGAGAAGGAGCATTGATGAGTTGAGCAGGGAGTTCGAGGACGCAGCAGAGAGGGCCAGAAGGGGGATGCTGAAGGAGAAGGATTTCGTGGGTGGGACGTTTACAATAACCAATCTGGGAATGTTTGGTGTGTTCACATTCAATCCAATAATAAATCCTCCACAGGTGGCAATACTTGGAGTGAACACTGTATTCGAGAAGCCTGTGAGGGGAGAGAAGAATGAGATTGAGTGGAGGAAGAGCAGCTTCCTATCCCTCACATTCGATCACAGGATAAATGATGGGGCTCCTGCTGCGAGGTTTCTTGATAGGATAAAGCACTATATTGAAAATCCCGATGAGGTGAGGTGGAGCGGAGAGTAGAGGGTATAGGAGGCTCTTGGTAGAGGTAGGGATGGGTGTAGATCAGCACGGTCAGGATCCTACCAAAGCTGCAGTTAAGGCAATAAAGGATGCAATGTCCAGGGTATGCATACCATATCTGGTGAGCGAGGGAAAGCTTAGGGATTTTGCTGTAGAAGTTGAAGTGGGGGTTCCCCGAAGCAAGGAAGTGAGATTGAAGGATCTGGAGGATGCCATACAAATAGGAAAGTTAAGATCACTGAAGGTTGTTGAAGGTGGGCTGAGCACAGCATGTGTTGAAATGAAAGAGCTTGGAGATAGGAGCAGTGAGATGATAATCGCTGTTGCCTCAATCACAGTGCTGGTGAGGGAATGAGCTTGGCAAAGCCTGTGGGCCTGATCGCGAATCCAGCTTCTGGTAGAGATATAAGGAGATTGGTTGCGCATGCCAGCGTGATAGATAACGTTGAGAAGGCAAACATTGTTCGGAGAATAATTGCTGTGCTTGATTTTTTAGGTGTGGAGGAAATGGTAGTTATGCCTGAAACATTTGGAATTACTGAGAGAGCTCTGAGCCTCCTTCCACAGAAGCCCAAAATGAAGGTGAATTTTCTTGATATGAGGGTCAATGGGGATTGGACAGATACGTTTAGAGCATCGGAAATGATGAGGGGGAATGTGGGAGCAGTCATAAGCATAGGTGGTGATGGAACCAATAGGATCATTGCAAAAGCTGGACTGGATGCTCCACTAATGCCAATATCCACGGGAACAAACAACGTCTTTCCGTATATGATTGAAGCAACTATAGCTGCTCTAGCAGTGGGCTCTGTTGCACTTGGAGCTGCTGATCCTGCCAGGGTAACTTTCAGATCAAAGAGAGTTGAGCTGCTGATCGATGGAGAGCTTCGGGATATTGCTCTAGTAGAGATCAGTGCAACAACACATCAGTTCATAGGATCCAAGGCTATCTGGAGGCCGGACTTCGTAAGAGAGATCGTTGCCTCTGTTTGTGCTCCTTACAACATAGGGCTTAGCTCAATACCTGGAGCTTTCTATGAGATAGGCCAGATGGATGAGGGGGGAGCATATGTGCTCATTGGAGATGAGGGGGATAGAGCTGTCTCTCCAATTGCTCCAGGCGTTCTCAGAGAGATCAAAGTGAAGGAGAGGAAAAGGCTGAGCAATGAGGAGCTCGTTGAAATTAGAACTTCCCCCAGCGTCATAGCGCTGGATGGAGAGAGGGAGATCATTGTTAGAGGAGAGGAAAGGGTCAGGGCTAAGATTACAAGAAATGGAGCAAGAGTCATAGATTACAGGAAGGCGATAATGGAGGGCTTTGCTGGAGGGCTTCTCTCTTCCTCCTTTCATTCTTCTCTCCAGGACAAGTAGTTTTTTTCTGCCGCTTTATCAGCTTGTTTCTCAAAAATTATTTTGAATGTGGGAAATGCCGGGACTCGCTCCCGATGAATAGACCTCCAGGTAAACCAATGCTGCCATTAGGGTCATAGTGATGATGGCAGGAAATATTGAGAGAAACGGCGTCAAGAGATGATATGCTGGTCCACTATTTACAATGGCTGGGGGAATTGTGAGAGCTCCAGCCGAGGATACCCCTCCTAGGCTCTGCGGTATTTCTCTAATTGCCTCGCCAACGAGAACTACTCTGGAGAGGAAAACGAGCGCTGAAAGCGAGGGATATGCTAGAGAAACAGCAAACGACGCCCTGGCCAAGTTTCGATTCAAGCTGGATCTGAAAACAGATGCAAGTAAGTAAATACCAATGATAATGGAGATGAGAGAGAAGACCAAAAGGGGATAAGAGAGCTCAGAGGCTCTGTCCAGAGCATCAATTGATAGAGGATCTCCAAATATAAACAGGCTGTAGCCTGCAAGGGCAATTCTCCCCTCAATTGAGCCCTCAAATTGGTAAATAGGGAGAACAAGAGAAAGTGCTGTTAGGGTGCCGTAGATCAGTTGAGATGATCCTGCCAGCAGCCTAAGCAGCCTAGGAATTCTTAGTGAACTCTGCAATTCCAACCCACCTGTTTGTTCTGTTCATAAATTCATAGAATACTTCTACGTATGCATAGTCATATTGACTTGGAAATTCTATCTTAAGGCTTCCAGCAGGAGGAACAAGTGTCTGGTTGAGAAGGCTCATGCTTTTCTCTATCCTTGGGGAACCATAATATGAGGTTGCATTAACATAGTATATGGTGGAATTTATTATGCTGAGGGGGACAGGATTTGGATTCTGGATCAGTAGACTTGCATTCTCAATTTCAAGTTCTGGCTCCTGCCATGATATGACCAGGGGATAAGAGCCTGTTAGCTTTCCCTTATCAAGATTAAGGGACAAGTTCAGCTGATAGTATGTTGATTGATTTTCATATAGAGCCTGCAGAAGATCGGCAGGCATGGGTGCAATGAGAGTGGTCCCGTTAAGGATTGATGCGCTGCATGGGAAGGATGTGGATTGTAAAACAAAAGAGCAGGAATCCACGCTTTCAATTGATAGATCTCTGAGATTGTAATTCAAAACAACAAGGGTCTTGTTCTCAGATAAACCAATAGAGCTCAGAGTTATGCTTGGAAGCTGAATTTCGGCTGCCTTTCCTGGAGCTTGAATAACTGTGAATAGAAATGAGAGCACTAGAACCAGGAGAACAAGCGTGAAGACAAATGCCTCTAGAGAGAATGGCGAGAGAAGAGATTCTTCGAATTTTCGAATGTCTATGTAGGAGAATATGGAGAGGATGAAGAGGGAGGATATCCATAGCCAGGCTGGAACAGATAAAAGAAGCTTGTACCTCACGCTCTCTCTTTTTACTGGAGGATCTGGTATTGGGTTGAAGTCCCCCTTTGTTGTTACAATACCATCGCTCACATTCAGGACTCTGTGTATTGTGCAGTGAAACGGATCGCTACAATATATTACTATGTCTCCAGGAGAGTAGCTGCTGATGGAGGTTGAGATTGAGAGCGCGAGGTCCCCTGGTTTCAAAGTGGGGTACATCGAGAATCCCCAAACGATGTTTATTGATGCTGGAAAAGAAAAGAGCCTGGAGCCTATAGCAAGGAGGAAAATGAGGATGGCTGCTGCTGTGTACAGAAAACTGCTAGATTTCAATTCAGGAGATCACCTGAACTGTTATTGGATAGTAGACACAAGCCCCCTGCCCACCAGAAATCGTGCAATATATTAAGTTCAAATTCAGAGAGGATGTGCCGGAGCCGGAGGAGCTTATGCTTGCTATTATGGCATTTCCTGAGCCAGGAAGCAGGGAAATCTCAGACGTAGAATAGGAACCTGGAATTCCCGAAGAGAACGTTATCGATGTCGAGCTCGCTCCACCTTGAGAAAGGAGATAGATTGAGCCGGAGTGATTTGATGAGAGAGAGTATGAGGATAGGGAAAGCGATGCATAGTACTGCACTGTGTCCAACACGGTTATGTTCAATATGGATTTCGATGAGAGGCTATTTATGTAAAAAGTGTAGATATATATTGAGGCAGATGTGTTTGCCTGTGCTATATTTACTATTAGAGTTGCTCCAACAACTGAATATGAGTCTCCTCCGAGGATGGCGCTGGTGGTGGGAGCTGTGTACTGAGCAAGCAGCAGTCCTCCCTGAGAGCTGTATATTGAGATGCTGCCGCCGCTTCCAGTACCGACCACAAAATCTGAGACTACACTTAGAGAAAGCTGACTGCTGCTCGCTGTTCCAGAGGATACCAGGTTTCCAAGGCTATCTCTTATTTCCACGTACATTCCAGAGGAAAGATTTTGTATGGTAATAGTCCTTGGATCTACTGTTGAAATGATGAATTCGTCGAAATATGCAGAAACATCATCTACGGACACTCCTATGTAGGCTGGGGTGAACACGTTGGTGCTGGTTATGGTTGCTGAAGCTGAGGTAACATAGTTTCCGCTGGCATCGTAGAGGTATGCCGTTATGCTGATGGTACTCCCGGAGACCGAGTAGTTTACCACAATAGTGTACCAGGCGGCTTGACTATAGCCAGGTATAGCAACACTAGCGTGATTGCTCCATCCATTGTTTACCACCACGTTGTAGCTCCATATCTGGAGGTACCCGGCTGTGGATCCTGTAGTGTATATCTCTACCGTGTACATTCTATTTATTCTTGAGTTCATCATGGGGATGCCGTACCATCCAGTTCCCGAAACCCATCTTGTCTTCAATGCTATCCAGTAGCTATTGCCTGATACTTGTGTGTTGTAGTAGTACTGAGATTCACTTCCAAGACCTCTGTTGTTGTCAGTTCCCTGCAGGACGTTTCCCTTAGCTCCCGCCACATTACTAACTAGAGTCCATGTGCCCCCATCACTATTCCATCCTGAAAGAGGATATGTTTCAAAGTCTGTATATGTTATTGCTCCCCTAGATGTTAGCTGAATGCTTGCATATGTTTGGGGGGGCTGGGTGAATATGACTGGGGGTCTGGAAGGCGAGGATGATGCTGAGAGCTTATAGAAAACGAACACAGAAGCAAGAGCTACTGAGAAGAGAAGAAGAGAGATCGAAAAAAGAATAAATAGTTTGCTTTTTGCAATGGCTCATTTCACCTCAAGGCGCTGTTTCGCTGTTCGTTGTGCTGTAGATCAGCTGAAGGCTGGCAGTGAATCCGCTTCCAGGGCTAGTGCTGTAGGATGAGCCTGTGCCTGCAGAGTAAGTCACTTGAAGATCCAGTGAGAGAGAGCTACTACCACTAATAGAGTACCAACTACTGGTTCCAGTTTGCATTAGATTGATTGTAGCGACGGTTGTTGAGCCGCTCCTGATTATTAGAGAGGCGCTCTGCAAGTTTGTATCGGTAGCAGCACTGTTCACTCTTACAGCGAAGTAATATGCCTGGGTATCCTGATTGTTGATGTTGGCGATGTTCTTATAGTAGTTGGTCTGGTAGGTAGGATGCACATTTATTGAAAGTGAAGTGTTGGCATCCGATATGGTTACTGCTATCTTGTTGCCACTTCCATAGAACAGATCGTTCTGATTAGCATTGCTCCCCAAAGAGAAGTAGATCGGTGGTTTTGTTGGTGTTGCTGCTGCTGTTACAGGATAGTAGACGAAGACGCTGGCAAATATCGCTGTCGCTGCCAACGATGCTACCACTAAAAATACTAGGGGTGTTACGTTCTTCATATTATCAAATCATCTCCTTTTTAAATCTAAACAATTTTTAGGGTTTAAAAAGACTGAGGTGATTGATTACAATTGTTTTTTTATATTCCATTTTTCTCATAATGCCATTGTCACTTCCTTCAGCCTCTCTCTGAATTTCCCGTAGCTTAGCTCCTTTACCCTCTCCACAGATGCCCTTGAAAGCCTTCTCCACTCCCCCTCATTGTTCATGAGCCTGAGAACAGCATCTGCTGCCTCATCCCCATCCATATATCCAAGGGCATTTCTCCCATCCTCAGCCAGATCGCTCCATGCACCTCCAGATCTGTGAATCACTGCTGGAATTCCCCTGGCCATTGCCTCTGCAACAGCAATTCCCCAGTGCTCGTTTACTGTTGCATGCATGAATACCCTGGATCTGTCCATGATTTTAAGCTTGAGCTCGCTTGGAGCATTGAGCAAGAGGCATATGCTCTCACTGCATTCTTCCTTTTCAGAGATCTTGATCCCCATGCTCCCAGCTAGCTTCATCAGCCTACTCACATATGCTCTGGAATGGGGGGTGGAGGAGGACCCAATTATGTATAGCCTTATCTCAGGATCCTCCCTGAGGAGCCTCGGCAATACCTCCTCTATGACCCAGTGATACCTCTTCTCCTCGCTGTACCTCCCAATCATGACCACGCTCTTCTCCCTCTCCTCAAAGTCCCTTGGCCTCTCAACTATCTCCATCGATGGCGGGATTGGGGGGTTCAATACAGTGGGCTTCTCCCCATACACCTCCCTCACAATGTTTCCAGTCCACCTCGAATTGACGAGAACCAAAGATGCTGATTCGAATGGGTTCCTTCTGGCAAATATGGGAGATATCTTTGTGAAGAGTTTCCAGTATAAGTAGTAGAAGCTCTTTGAATATTTTTCTCCAATATATGGATCCATTTCCTCCTGAAGCTCTGAAGCTCTCTGTGTGTTGCTGAAGTATATTTCCAGTGGGAAGTGTATGTACTCAATAATCTTGCTTCCATTTTTCTTATAAAATGGAGAGTCTGTGAGAACTATCTCATCTCCCTTTTCATGCATGAGCAGGAGGGGGAAAAGCAAGAGCCTTGAGTATAAGGCAAATCCCTTGAGCTCCAGCTTAGGACCGAGCACTGGTATGCTGCTGAGATCTATGCCAAAGAACTCTTTGTACTTCCTCTTGTCCACATTGTTTGGGGAGAGGATGGAGGTGCGGATGCCGAGCTCATAGAGGGCTTGTGCTGCGGAAGCCATAGTCAGTTCGGCACCGCCTGGCTCATTCCAGAAGTGATGAGCTACTAGAGCCTCCTTCTCCATCCTCCTCCCCGAGAGGGATCTTTATGCCCAGGTATCTCATATGAACAATCCCGGTAATCATTCGGGATTGAGGCGGGACAACAGGTTTATTTTTCTAAACAATTACTCAGAGGAATCAGGTGTGGGGTTCATTGAGAAATACAAGCAGGGGGAAAATAGAGGATCTTCTGTTTGGAATGATGAGGGAAAATTTGAGGGCTTTCTGCCTAGAGAGGTGGCAGAGCCTCCACGAGAATTTTGCTAGGACAAACATGAGTGAGAGCGGGGTTTTTCCTCTCAGGCTAAATGAGCTCGAGAGTTTTGGATTGAATCTTGAAGAGCTCATGAATATGGAAATTGGTTATGGCTGGACAAGGGGATCCCCTGAGCTAAGAGAGAGAATAGCAGAGCTATACAAGGGCGAGGTGAGCAGAGAGGAAGTTCTAGTTACAGCAGGTTCCGCAGAGGCAAATCTAGTTGCAGCAATGAGCACGGTTAAATTGGGAGAAACAGCTGTGGTTGATTTGCCGAATTACATGCAGATCCCTGGTCTAATAGAGTTTCTGGGAGGGAAAAAACTGGAGCTCAGACGCTCTCCTCCTTCCTGGGCTTTTCCCATTGAGAGAGCAATAAACATTATAGAGGAGAGGAGGCCAAAGGCTGCGTTCATTTGTAATCCAAACAACCCAACTGCAACTGTTATTCCAGAAAAGGACATCGCGGAGCTGGGCGATGCTGCAAGAAGAGCAGGAACCATATTGATATTTGATGAAGTTTATTGGGGTTCCGAGCTGAGCGGAGAGAGGCCAAGCGCTCTTGAAATACTTGGCAAGGATTCTGCTGTTTCCGTTTCTGGGCTCTCAAAGGTCTATGGTCTTCCCGGTCTGAGGATAGGATGGCTCTCTGGGAAAAAAGAAATTGTTGAGAGGGCGTGGTCAGCCAAGGACTATGTAAGTATAGCTCCCTCCATTCTCAGCGATAAAATAGCATCGCATATTTTAGGAGGAGAGAGCATTGAGAGGCTAAGAAGCAGGGCAAAGGAGATTGTTCGGAAGAATCTCCGGGAGTTTCTCTCGAGAGCTTCTGGGGATCTTCTCTCTCCTCTTCAACCGCAGGCAGGAGCATTTATCTGGGCATCTGTTCCATGGGAAGAGAACACCCTCTCTCTTGCCCTGGATCTCTTTGAGAACTGGAAAATCCTGGTTAATCCTGGAGAGTGCTTTGAGAGCCCAGGATATTTGAGAATTGGCCTGGGACAAGAGCCCAAGAGCTTCTCTGGAGCAATGGATGAGCTCGTAGGAGCACTCTCAAAGGAAAGGGAGAAACGTGTTAATATTGAAAAGATGAACAGATAGGTGGGTGTTTTCATGCATGGGTGAGGACAGCGAGATAGTAATCGATAGGTTCGGATCTCTATTCAAGACCAGAAGGACTAAGGACAAAGCATTTTGGTGTCCCCTTTGCGGCTATGGTGAGGAATCCCCAATATTCTTCACTGAAGAAGATCTTATATCTCACATATCTAGACATGAGATTCAGAGAAGAAAGGAAAGCGAAAGAGGTGAGTAAATTGATCTTCAGCCTAGATAGGCTTCCAAGGACACAGGAAGAGCTCGCGAGGAGAATAGATCACACTGTGCTGAGACCTGAAGAAGGGATGCAGGCAATAATGAGGGCTGCAGATGAGACTGAGAAGCTTGGCTTTAGAGCCCTAGTGATACCTCCCTGGGCAGTCAGAGAAGTACATGAGATCAGCAGAGCAAAGATAGCTACGGTAATCAGCTTTCCGCTTGGGCACGATCCTGCTGAAATAAAGAAAGCACAGATCGAGAGAGCAGCGAATGATGGGGCTCTGGAGGTTGATGTTGTAATAAACATAATGGCAGCTCTGTCAGGAAGGTTGGAGCTTGTTAGAGGGGAGATCCAGGAGCTCACATCCTTTTCCCATGCTTTGGGTTTGGGCATAAAGTTCATACTTGAAACTGGACTGCTGACCCCAGATCTAATTTCAACAATTTCCAGCTATGTTTCTGAAGCTGGAGGAGACTACGTGAAAACTTCAACGGGATTCGGTCCTAGAGGAGCAAGCATTGAGGATATAATTATCATAAGGAGGTCGGTTGGAGATAAGCAGGGAATAAAGGCCTCAGGAGGCATAAGAACTGGGATGCAGGCAGCACTGCTCATAGCTTATGGAGCTGATATAATTGGAGCAAGCAGCAGTGTGAAGATTGTGAGGGAGTATCCGCAGGCTCTATCCCAGATCCAAGGTTAGTGCGATGCCATCTGCAGAGCTGTGTGAAATTTGTGGAAAAAGGAGGGCTCTTTTTGTTTGTCCTCTATGTAAAAGGAGGGTATGCGAGCACTGCTTTAGCATCGAGAGAGGCATGTGCTTGGTATGCCTTCAGACCATGTGTGAGAGATGCGGAAGGAAGCACTCCGTGGAGAGATGCCAGATCTGCGGCAGACTTATTTGTCCTGACTGTTTGATTAGAGTGGATAAAGCTAGAGCTATCTGTTTGGATTGCTTCAATGCTCTTGGAAAAGATAGGGCAATAGAGCTCATACGGAGGAGGAGCTCGGAGGAGAGGAGGGTCCTGCAGAGCAGACTTAAGCTGCTGGAGACCTGAGGTATATATACGAGACTGTTATTTTCCATGTGTCCAAAGCAAAAGATGGGGTGCCGATGCCAATGGTGCTGCTTGCTGAGGATGTGGAGGCAGAAGCTGGGGGGAAGCTTGTACTGAGGGGGGTAAGTATTGAGCTTCGGGAAGGAGAGATCCTAGCTCTAATGGGACCAAACGGATCAGGAAAAACAACCTTTGCCAGTGCTATTGCAGGAAGCCCTTCGGTTGTCTTGAGGAAGGGAAGAATAGTGCTGGACAACGAGGAAATAACAGCATATCCTCCCGAGGATAGAATGCTCAGAGGTCTTCTTCTCCTCTTTCAAAATCCACCTGAAATCCCTGGAGTTAAGCTGAGCACCCTTCTCCTAGCATCGTACAACAAGTCAAGGGGAACGTCGAAGGATCTCCTGAAGGTATCTGACGCTTCCTTCTTTTCAAGGATGAGAGAAGCTGCAGCTAGAGTTGGTTTAAAGGAGGAGGTTCTCTATAGGGAGATAAATGTTGGATTCAGTGGGGGAGAGAGGAAGAGGGCGGAGCTCCTTCAGGCTATGGTGCTCAATGCCAAGTACATTGTGATGGATGAGCCAGACAGCGGACTAGATGTGGATGGTCTGAGAGTTGTGGGAGAGTTCATCGAGAGGATGAGAAAAGAGGGGAAGGGCGTTCTTCTGATCACTCACTACACCAGGCTATTCTCAATGGTTAGGCCTGATAGGATAGCTGTTATGGTTGGAGGCAGAATTATAGCTGAGGGGAAGATGGAGTTGGCTGAGAAAATTGATGCCAAGGGCTATTCGGGCCTGGCAAAGGAGTTGGGGGTCAGGGGAATTGAAAGCTGAGAACAGAGAAAGTGTTCTGGGAAAGCTCTCTCTAGGAGGAGAGGTCCAGCTCCCAGAGGGCTTCAGGAGCTCCTATGTAGTTAAGGGAAGGTTGGAGAGATCTCTGATTGAGGAAATAAGCAGAGCGAAGAAGGAGCCCGAATGGATGCTCAGGCTCAGATTAAAGGCGCTGGAAGCATATGAGAAGCTGCCATTTCCAAATTGGATTAGAGGAGTTGAGGAGCTCGATATAGATGAGCTAGCTCACTATATAAAGCCTGAAGCAGGTCTTGCTAGGAGCTGGGAGGATATACCTCAGGAGATAAGGAGGGTCTATGAGGGTCTGAACCTCCCTGAGGCTGAAAAGAGGGCCTTGGCTGGAATAAGCTTTCAATTTGAGAGTGAGACCGTTTATTTGGGAATAAAGAAGCTGCTGGAGGAAAGGAAAGTAGTTATGGTTCCAATGGAGGAGGCCCTCAATAGATATCCCGACATGGTCAAAGAGTACTTCAGTAGGGTTTTTCCCTTTGCTGAGCATAAATTCGCAGCTCTCCACGCAGCTCTATGGAGCGGCGGAGTTTTTGTTTATGTTCCAAGAGGCATAAGGATTCCTCAGCCAATAGAGGCCTTCTTCTTCATGGCAAGCGCGCTGGAGGGACAGTTCGAGCACACGCTCCTCATAGCGGATGAGGGGAGTGAAATTCAATTTATAGAGGGCTGCTCTGCCCCAATGTACAAGAGCTATAGCTTCCATGATGGCATGGTTGAAATTTATGCTCATAGAAACAGCAGGGTAAAGTTCGTGACGCTCCAAAATTGGAGCGGCAATGTGATAAACTTCAACAATAAGAGGGCTATAGCTGAGAGCAATTCCTCGGTTGAGTGGCTTGAGGGGAGCGTTGGGAGCAAGGTAACATATGTTTACCCCAGCACAATATTGAAGGGAGATGGGGCGAAGACTTCCATCTACACTGTAACAATATCCAATGGAAAGAAGTTGAAGGATACTGGAGCGAAGGTAATAGCTCTGGGCAAGAATGCAGGTGCCAAAATCGTAAGCAAAAGCATAAGTGCCAATGGCGGAACAAATGTGTACAGGGGATTGGTGAGGATAAACAGAGGATCGGAAAACACCGTAGTGACAAGCAGCTGTGACAGCCTCATTCTAGATAGAAAAAGCAGGGCATATACATATCCGCACAACCAAATAGAGGAGGACACCGCCTCTGTTAGCCATGAGGCGAGGACAGGCAGGATAAGCGAGGAGCAGCTCTTCTACATGCGCTCTAGAGGATTGAGTGAGGGAGAGGCAAAGAGCCTGATGGTGCTAGGATTTTTGGAGGATGTTCTTGTTGATGTTCCGTTCGAGATGGCATCCGTGCTGAATACAGTTATACAGCTGGAGTTCTCTAAACTTGGGGGGACGGGATGATGAGAAGGGAGGCAGTTCTAGCAAATATAAAGAGCATACCATATCAGAGCATGCATGACAGCCCAACAATGAAGTACTATACTAGCTGGAAGCTTCTTGAGGAAAGCCTGGATGAGCCCAGAGGAAAGGCTGAGCCTTTAATTAGAAATGTTATTCCTGGATCAAGCTCAATTGAGCTCCTTCCAGATGGAGGCTTCACTGGAGAGGGGGAAGAGATTCGTCCTTCTCCTCTCCTCTTCAATGAGAACGAGGGCAGAATTATGGCGGCACACTTTCTTCTATTGAATGGAGCGCTGCTTTTGAAGATTGCCGAAAAGGAGGAGAAAAGATTGATGATATTGGATATTGCTCCTCAAGCTGGAAGCTCACACCACCATGTAAGGCTTGAAATGGAGCCTGGCTCGAAGGGTGAGGTTGTTATTGCCTCTTCTGCCAGGTCCTCAAATGGAGCTCCAATGCTGAGCTTTGAAGTTCTGATGAGAGATTCCGAGCTCCGTCTTTGGAAGCTAAGCAGGTATGATGATGGGGGTCTTCCAGTATCCTGGATAAGGGTGCATGCTTCTGGCAGGAGCAAGATAGATTTGAGAAGTGTTGCCATTGGGGGAAAATCCAACCTCTCATCGGATGAGGTTATACTGCAAGGAAGTGGAGAGAGCGCTAGCATTCGCTCTTTCCTCCTTGCCAGGAACGGTGAGAAGGTCGATTATATAACAAATGTAATAAATGACTCTCCTGAAGGGAAGGCTGAGGTTAAGGTAAGGGGATTCAATTTTGGAGGAAGCGTTGTTCATAGAGGAAGGTTGAAGGTTGCTGAGGAAGCTGTGATGAGCGAGAATGTGCTGAGCAGCATAGTGTATAAAATAAGCGATGGAGCGAGAAGCTATTCGATCCCCTCTCTGGAAGTTGAGAACAGCGAGGTTCTAAGTGCCTCGCATGAGACATCAGTCTCCCCAATTCCTGAGGGTGTTCTCTTCTATTTGCGGTCAAGGGGGCTGAGCGAGAAGGAGGCAATAGAGCTTCTTGTGAGGAGCTCAGCTCTGGGCGTTCTCGAGGAGCTGAATGCTGAAGGAATAATTACTGGACTGCTATAGCTGGAGCTGAAATCGGGCTCCTCTTGAGGATGTTGTGTTCTTCTGGCTCCGGAGAGCATGTCTCGATGCATATTAGCTCTGCTTCTTTCTCATTGGCGAGGAAAAGCTCTGTGTAATATGCAAAGCATGCCTCCATGCAGTCCTTTCTAGAGAATCTTCTGTTCAAGACGATCGCCGATAATAATTTGGAGGGGGTGCTAAAAAGGTTTTGTGCGAATAAGCGAGAACTTTTTTAGATTTTTGTCGAATTACTCGATGGTGATGTTTCCATTGTCTGCTATTACCAAAGCTCCTCTTGGGAATGACAGCTTTAGCTTACTTATGCACCCTTCCCCTTCGAGCTTCACGCAGAGATCCTTTCTGCTAATGTTCGCATTTATCATTGCACTGCGGAAATTTATGCTGTAAGCTTCAAGTAAAATTTCTTCTCCATTGATGAGCAAGAGTGTTACTCTGAATGGATCCTTCACGTTCTGCGGAGGATCAATTCTCATAGCCTCTGCAATGTACTCCGCAGGCTCTCTCAGGTTGAGAGCTTGCCTGATTAGACTCATGCATAACACCCTTTATTCAATTGCATAACATTTGTGGGAATATAAAAACATTTCGAAAAGAATTGATTGAGATTTTAGTGAAAAGAGAACGAATAAGTGCACTTATTTAAACTGGAACTCTGACATAGTTTTATATTGGTGATGCATTCTGCCAGGAGATAGGAAGGTGACTGTGAGTGTTATAAAGGCAGATGTTGGTGGTCTCGCTGGCCACCATGTTGTTCATCCGGATCTGCTAGCTACTGCAACCAGGGTTCTTGGTGAGGGAAAGGCGAGAGGAGTAATAGAGGATTTCTATGTCACAAATGTCGGAGACGATCTTGAGCTAATAATGACTCACTATGGAGGTGTTGATAATCCAGATGTTCACGGACTTGCTTGGGAGGCCTTTAAGGAGGCAACAAAGGTTGCCCAGAGGCTGGGGCTCTATGGAGCGGGACAAGATCTCCTTTCAGATTCCTTCTCAGGGAATGTTAGAGGGATGGGGCCTGGAGTTGCTGAGATGGATTTCGTTGAGAGACCAAGCGAGCCCATCGTGATCTTCATGGCTGATAAGACTGAGCCTGGAGCTTTCAATCTGCCATTCTATAAGATCTTCGCTGATCCCTTCAATACCTCTGGGCTAGTCATAGATCCAAAGCTTCATTCTGGCTTCAAGTTCGAGATCTGGGATCTCATTGAGCACAAGGTGTACTTCTTAAATGCTCCAGAGGACATCTACGACATATTGGCACTCATAGGAACAACGGGTAGATATACAATAAAGAGAATTTTTAGGAGATCCGATGGAGAGATTGCCGCTGCTGTGAGCAGCGAGAGACTGAACCTAATTGCCGGAAAGTATGTGGGAAAGGATGATCCTGTTGCAATAGCAAGGGCGCAGAGCGGCTTTCCTGCTCTGGGCGAGATCCTTGAGCCCTTTTCCTTTCCACACCTCGTAGCAGGGTGGATGAGAGGGAGCCACAACGGTCCCCTAATGCCCGTATCTCAGAGGGATGCTAGATGTACCAGGTTCGACGGTCCTCCTAGAATTGTAGCACTGGGATTCAATATCAAGGATGGAAAGCTCATAGGGCCGAGCGATCTCTTCGATGATCCAGCATTCGATGAGGCTAGGAGGCTTGCCCAGAAGATTGCTGATTATATGAGGAGACATGGTCCCTTCATGCCCCATAGGCTGGGACCGGAGGAGATGGAGTACACAAACCTTCCTCAGGTCCTAAAGAAGCTTGAGGAGAGGAAGGCCTAGGTTTTTTCCAGGAGTCCCTCGGAGAGCTCCAGTATTTTTTTCCCAGGATCCGGTGCATTCATGACTGCGCTGGCTACAAGTACTCCTGCTGCTCCAAGCTCTACGGCTCTTCTTGCATCATCCTTGAAGCTGACTCCTGCACCAACCAGTATTGGTATTCTGCTGGATCCCGCTTTCCTAATCAGCTCAACTGATGCCGTTATAACCTCGGGCTTTGCCCTCGAAACACTTATGCCAGTTCCAATGAGCTCAGGAGGCTCCACAGCAACCATATCTGGAGATAGAACGGAAATGGCTGCTGCTGTTCTTGGTGTAGAAGCGCATGCTATTGAAATTAAGCCAGCATTCCTCAGCATATCCACTGCATCTTCTATCTCCGAGAGGAGCATCCTTCTTTCGCTGTGATTTATCAGGGATCCCTTCCCTCCTGCAGATGATATCATCTTAGCTGTAATGCGTCCAGTGGCCGCGCTTTCTGCTATAGGATCAATGTGCTGCGCTACTACTTCCAGCTCAACTCTTTCTGCTATTGACCTAATCTCTGTGAATGGCACAGCAAGAATCGTTCTGACGCCTGTGCTTTTCGAAGCTTTTTCAGCCTGCTTAGCAATAGCCAGTCCCTTTTCTCCATAGCTGGTGGGGAATGATTTGTAGTTTATTACGAGGATCCTCTCCTCTGCCAAGGAGCATCAGCTCCAAAAGCTCTTTGTTTTCTCTGCTTATTTTGCTTACTGTCTTTTGTTCAATGAAATAGATGCTTGGGAATCAAAGAAACTTGCAAAGATTTATGGAGAGAGGGGTACTGTTGGAGATCTCATGAGATCTTTGTTGATTCGTAGCACACAAAAGATCCTTCTTCTCCTTCCAGGGGATCCTCCTGAGCTGGCTTCTTTCCTGGGCTGTAGCGGAGAACGCTGGCTGCCCTAACAACGTTGAGTTTTTCCTCTTTGAGCATTGATTTCACCTGCTCCCTTGTATAGAAAACAGCATTTGCATAGAAGATGCTCTCTCCGGCCCTCTTCCTTTTCTCATAGAACTGCCCCCATTCCGAGTCGAGCGGAACAATGCAGGTTATGAGCCTTCCTCCGTGCTTGAGCACCCTAGCAGCTTCGCTTAGAGTTTTTCTGGGATTGTTTACGAAGCACAGAGTTACTATTAGATATGCTGTTCGAAAGGACTCGTTTCTGAAGGGCAGGTGCTCTGCTACTCCCCTCACCACCTCAATTCCTCTGGCTGCTGAGAGTGAAAGTGCAGAAGTGGAGGGATCTATGCCTGTTTCAACGCCCAAGGGGGCAGCGAATCTTCCAGTTCCAACGCCAATTTCGATGCAGGGCTTGCTGCAGGGAAAGCTCTCTGTGAGCTTCAGCTCGCTTTCATATATTATCCTCTGCCTCTCAAACCATTCATCGTATTCCTCTATCCTCTCATCAAAGACTCTGAATGTTCTCTCCTCTCTTGGAGATTCCAAAGCAGCAGCACCGCTCTATTTTTACTGCATATTTACTTTTATGTCCCATTGTTATTTCTCTTTCTACTTATTTCTCGAGTATTTGATTCGATGCTTCCCAGGCCCTCCTTTCAGATAGAATTACTGGAGATTTTCTAGGAACGCCCAGAGCTCTTGCTATTACTGGGCACTTCGCTCTAAGCAGAAATATGGCTTTATTCTCCAGCCACCTTCCTGAATCTATGTAGCCTTCAAGGTTTGCTATGCCCTTTGAAATTACGATGTCCGAATCGAGCATTGCCCTCCATGCATCATTGCTTGGATGCGCTTTATATAGGGGCGGTAAGTTCCATTTGGATCGGATTGCACCAATGCTTCCATTGAGATGCCTGAGCACCTCTGAATATGTAGCATCTATCTCGTAGGGATCCTCCCTAAGCACGAGGAGGATCTCATATCCGAGGGAGGAGAGCTTGCTTGCTACAAATAGATCGAAGATTATCTCTCCGGAATTATCAGGCACGTATGCTATTTTCTTGATGCCTTTCCAGTTTATTGTTCTCGAGTCGTCTATTGCTGGTGGTTCAAACAGATCCTGCTCTTTTGTTGCTTTTAGATCGTAGCTATATCCGAGAACGCTTGTATCGAATATGTTTGCTGCTGCAGCTAGCTTGAGGAGCTCAGCTTCATTCCAATCCACAATATCCTTAATTCTTTCAAGGAGTTCCTTGGCCAGCTCATTCAGCTTTGCTTTGTGCTCATAGTAGGGATCGCGGTTTCCGGAGAGCTCTGAAACTATTCTGAAGCTCAGCGAGAAGGCCTCGCTTCTTGGCTTCCTCAAAAGTGCAGAGATGGCATTTAAAAGAGCGGAATATCCTTCTTCCATGATCCCTGCTTCCTTAAGATCGTTGATTCTGCTCCCTACTAGGCATGAAATGCAATCTCTCGGTCTATTCATGCTTGTTCTTCCTCTATTCTTTCCATTTCTCCAATGAGCTTCCTCACGTGCTCCTCTGTGATGTACCCCATTACCCCAACTCTCAGGATTTTCTCCTTCAGATCTCCCATACCAGTAGCAACATAGATTCCCCTTTTCTTGAGATTTTCTGCTATTTCAATTGAGCTCCTTCCCCTGGGAGGAACAAGTGCAGCAACTGTATGTGCCCTGACCTCCTCGGAGGGTAGCGGTGAATAGCCCAACCTCCCAGCCTCATTATACAGCAGAGAGCTTGCCCTCTGTATTCTACTCCATCTTTCCTCCTTTCCCTCCTCTCTGAGGATTCTCAGCGCCTCTGCTAGACCATACATGAGGTTGATAGCTGGTGTGAAGGGCGTTTCCCTTTTTTCCAGAAATTTCAAATACTTACAGAGATCCAGGTATGACGGCTTTGAGCTTGTTCTGCATGCTATCCTTGATGCCTCGCTTGAGAGAGCAACAATAGATAATCCAGGAGGTCCTCCAAGGCCTTTCTGAGAGCAGCTGGCAACCGCGAATATGTTCCAGCTGCTCATTCTCAGCTCCTCTCCTCCAAGGGATGATACTGCATCTAGGAGAAGCTGTGCTCCCATCTCCTCTGAGAGCCTTGATAGCCTCTCCAAATAGCTTATAATTGCTCCTGTGCTCGTCTCGACATGCACTGTAGCTATGTATTTTGGCTTGAAGCGCTCGGCTGCCTCTGCAACTTCAGCAAATGATGGTGCGCTGCCTGGGGGGCTCTTCAGCGTTTCCAGCCTTGCTCCCCTGCTTTCCAGGCTCTCTCTCATTCTCCTCCCAAACTCTCCAAATTCCAGCACAAGGACTCTATCTCCTGGATTCACTAGGGAGTATATCATTGCCTCAACTCCAAGCGTTCCTGAGCCGGTAAGCAGCAGTGCTTTCTCTTCCCCGTTCCCCCCAACGCTCCACTTCAGATCTTCCAGGATTGATGTTAGCAGATTGGAAAACTTCTCGGATCGATGGGAAACTACCTGCATAGCTATAGCTTTCAGAACTCTCTCGTGAAGCTCCACTGGTCCGGGAACCAGTATCACTCTTCCACCCTCCTGAGCTTTCTCTCAATTGCTTCTGCGATCTCCAAGGCTATCCTCCTCTGAGCCTCAACTGTTTGGCTCCCAATGTGAGGAGTTACCACAACATTTGGATGCTTGATGAGCTCCATCTCCAGCTCTCCAGGCGGCTCTCGCTCCAGGACGTCGAGGGCTGCCCCTCCCAGCTTTCCCACCTTCAGCGCCTCCAGAAGTGCCTCCTGATCTACTATTGAGCCTCTTGATGTGTTTATGAGAAGGGCTCCATTCTTCATTAGGAAAATTTCCCTCTTCCCAATCAGCCTGTGCGTCTCCTTTGTCAGAGGAACGTGCAATGTCACAATGTCTGATGAGCGCAGGAGGTCCTCCAGGCTGTCGGCAAGCTTTATTCCATGTAGCTCGTTCAGTGCTTCCTTTCTCACATCATATGCTATTACTTCCATTCCCAGACATCTGCAGAGCCTGGCTACTTCCCTACCTATTCTTCCGATTCCAATGATTCCTGCTACTTTTCCTCTCAGCTCGATCCCCTCGACCTTTTCCCATCTGCCCTCCCTCGTGAGCTGCATGGCCGTGTTTATTTTTCTTGCGAGAACCAGCATGAGGGCAACTGTGAGCTCCGCAACAGAAACGGCAGGGGCTGCTGGTGATGTAATTATTTCTATTTTCCTCGCCGCAGCCTCCTCAACATCTATGTTGTCAACGCCTACGCCAGCCCTAGCAATAAGCTTGAGATTCTTTCCTTTCTTGATGACTTCTGCATCTATTTTCGTTCTGCTTCTCACAACAACTGCATCGAACTTCTCGATTTCCTCTAGAAGTTTTTCCCTTGAGATTCCTGGAGAATAGAGAACTTCAAACCCCCTTCTCTCCAGTTCCTCTGCGAGAGTTCTGTCTACTCTGTCTGCTATGAGAATCCTTTCCTTTTTAATATGTGGGGAGTTCTGTGAATCGGGAACGACGACAAAGAGGCAAACACCTCACGGTGTTCTCTTTATTTTTGGGTATAAATTTAAAAATTTTTGTGTTTTTCAAAATTTCCGCTTAGAGCTTTTCAGCTATGATGCATGCTGTACTTTAGGAAGAAGCTGTTATGTTGCTCGGCTGCTGTGTTGTGGTATTTGTTTCCCCCGCGATTGAGCGCAGATGCTGATATATGGCATTTGATATTGTTTGATTCAGGAGCTGCGCGGAAAATGTTCCGCTCGAGGTGACTGGGGGAAAGTCCATATAAAGGAATGTTCCGTTGCTTATCAGCATAAGGTATGGAGTTCCAAAGTACTGGCCCAGCGCATTTTCAATAGCACTGTATGTTGCCTTTGCAGAGGGATCCGAGCAGCTTGAAGAGAAGAATGTGCACACTATCTCAACAGGTGTTATGTTGTAGGGAGATTTTGGAAGGTAGCTCTTGAAGTACTCGCTCCAGACAGTATCGAATTGCTGGCAGGCAGGACAGTTCAAGTTTCTAAAGTAGATGAGGTAGGTTCCTTCTCCTTCTGGAAGCCAAAGAGTCCCGTTGCTGTTTATCTTCTTCCATTGCCCCCCACTGTATTCATAGATGCCCTCCACGTTGACCAGAGGGTTTGTTCCAATTCCTGTTATCACTGGAATTATGACTGAGAGGATCATGACTGCAATGAGCAGAAAGCCTGCAGCAATAACTCCTATTTGCTTGTAGTTAGGCATTCCCCATCTTCTCTCAAATTGTTCTAAAAGCTCTCATTCTGGGATTTTAAATGTTCGTGGTTGATTCCCGAGGAAAACCCTTTTTATGGATGCTTTTTTACTTTTACTTGTTTGTGTTATGACAGTTGGGCTTTTCTGCTAGCATTTTTTAAAGCTGTGAGAGGAGAAGGAATTGAAGGAGAAAGGAAGGGTGGAGATCTGGGGAAAAATAGCATATCTGAGAACTGAAAGGGGAAAGGAGGCACTCATTCCAATAAACGATCTGTGCTCAATGGCTGAGAGGCTCGAAGTAGAGCTGGAGAATTATAAGTGCTAAAACGATGGAATGTCCACTATCTTCTCAGCTTCATCCTTGGCAAGTTCGAGCTTTTTCTGATGCTCTTCCAGCCATTTGAGAAGCTTCTCTACAGCCATCTTCTTGTCTTCTCCACATAATAGCTGTCCTCTTCTGCATCTGGAGTATATGTCAAGGAGATCTTCGTCCTTTGGTAATAAATGATAGAGATACATTTCATATACGCTGCACTTCTCCGGCTCTCCTCCTAGCTTCCTCTGTTCCTCCACTGTCGCTCTTCCTCCTGTAAGTGCCTTCATCAGCTTAGATGCTGCTACATCAGGAGGATCCGAGAGAAATATTGCCGAGTCAGGCCTGCTGCTGCTCATCTTTCCTCCATCGAGCCCTGTCATGAACCTGTGATATGTGCTGGCTGGCCTCCTGAGCTTGAGCTCACTTGAAAATCTATCTGCTATATCCCTCGTGAATCTGAGGTGGGGGTCCTGATCTGCTCCGACAGGAACGAAAACGTGTTGATACCCTCCATATTCCTCAAGCATGGGATGGAGAATGTCTGCAGCCTGAAGAAGGACTGCTGTTATTTTTGATGGGGTAACCTCGCCATATATAGCATTGAACTCTGCTGCTGTCACCTTCTGGCTGAACATGTTGGCTAGTCTGTAGTAAGGAGCATCCATGTTGCTCTGAAAATATATTCTCAAGTTTCTTTTCTGCAGCCCCAGAGCAAGGGCATTTGCTACATATTCATCGATGGCAATTCTTATGAGCTCCTTTCTGTCCATTTTCCTTACTGCATATGCTTCCATGTCAGCGATTGCCAGAATTATGTCCACTCCTCTCTCCTGCCAATATATTATTTGATCCAAGAGCATCTTGTGGCCGAAATGCAGCTTACCGCTTGGCATGAATCCTGTGAGAAGCGCCACTTTTTCCCTTTTCTCCATAGCATCCAGTATCTGGTCAAAGTCCCTGTGACCAAATATAACTCCTCTTCTCATTAGAATGCTTGGAGACTTTATTCTTGGAAGTAGCTCCCTAAAAGGGCGAATACCAAATAGGTTGAACAGCTTCTCATAGTCTGCGATCTGCGAATATCCCCAGGGATCTAGCTTTATTTCCTCCTTCCTTTCCTCCAAGACCGAACACCTTGAAGTGTTATGTTGTTTTGCTGAAAGCGTTTATATTGTTTCCAGATGTTCCACAGGAAGTAGAGGGGTTAGCAGGAGGTGAGAGAGGAGGGATCGAATGTCTTGTTAACTCCCCAGTTAACACCCCTCCATTTCATGTGGAGCTCCTGGAGCTTTTGTTGCCCATAACCCTCACACCCCTCTATTTCATATGGAAAGCACTTTTCATTGATGGTGAAGAAGAAGCTCTCTCTATGAGTTTGTATAAACTTCAAATTTTAATTTTGGAATAGAGAAAAGGCTAATGATCCAATAGAAGTAGAGGGGGGCTAGGGCATTCTGAACATTTTTGGTAATCTAACTCCTCTCTGACCTTGATAATCTCCTATATAGGGCTTTTCAACTGGAGTAAGAAGTCTAGCAAATATTAGATGAGCAAATCTGTCTCCGGAATGTAGTTTTATTGGAAAAGATCCCCCAACTACTTCAATAGTTATGTTTCCCTCAAAACCAGCATCCACAATTGTTGGTGGGGCCAGTATTCCCAGCCTCGCATATGTGCTTCTGAGATTGACAAACGCCATTATGTCATCTGGAAGCTTTATGAATTCCATTGTATTTAAGAGAACCCTCTCGTTGGGCATTATTATGAAGCTGTCCCCCCTGATTATTTCATAGTAGCTTCCTGGATCTAGATCTCTATCCCTTGTATCAACAGGAATGGAGCTAGGCTTTAGCTTTGCTATTTCGTTTGAGAGCCTTAAGTCTATTCCATTTTCTCTTACAATTTCTTCATCATATGGCTCTATGTATATTCTTCCTGTTTTTATGTAGTATCTCAGATCTCGATCTCCCAGTATCATGTTGTAATTCCCCCTACTTTTGAAAACATATCCTAAAAAATTGGATATTAACACTTGATAATGCTTTTTGAGAAGTTATGGTAGGTTTGCTTTGAGAACTCTCATTACATTTTCAAATGCTATTTTCTTCAGATCCTTGTCATCGAATCCCTTTTCAGAGAGCTTGCTGTATAGATTGGGAAGCCTATCAATGCTTTCAAATCCTTCTGGTGCAGGAAGACCTAAAAGGCCTAGAAAGTCAGTCCCTATAGCAAGAATATCAGTTCCAAAATTTTCCTTTACATGCACGAAGTGATTTATGAGATCCTCCATGCTTGGCCTCTGCTTATTAGATATAAGCGGCCCTATTGCCGAGATTCCCAATACTCCATTATTTTTATAAAGCATTTCAAGAATCTCATCATCGACGTTCCTGGATCTGTCTACAATTTTTCTCACATTTGCATGACTTATTATCATGGGCTTCTTGCTCGCTGAAAGAGCATCCATGACCGTTCTCTTGCTAGCATGGGCCAAATCCACGATTATTCCCAGTCTGTTTGCAGTTCTTATGAGCTCTTCTCCATCACTCGTTAATCCCAAATCCTTCTTTGAAGTGCAGCCAGTGCCATATTTGTTCTGATAGTTCCAGGTGATTCCTATGCTTCTCAGACCGAGCTTTTTCAATACTACCAAGTCATAGGGCTCATCGATGGGCTCAGCTCCCTCCATATGCAAAAGAAAGCACACCACATCTTCCTTCAAGCATCTTTCCGCATCCTCATAAGTTTCCACAAATTTTATTCCATATGCTTCAGCCATCTTGTAGTAAATAGATATGTGCTCCCAGAGTATGGATTGAGGAACTCTATACTTTGTGGCTGGCATCCAGCTGCCGTAGAGCTCCTTTAGAGCTCTTGATTCCTCTGGGCTGAAGCTCTCAATTCCGGTGAAAATGGCTGAAAACACTATTTTTACTCCAGCCTTCCTGTACTTTGGAATGTCTGCATCTCTTCCTGGAATGTCCTCAGAGAAGTCTCCAAGTGGTGCTCCCCCTCCATGATAGAGGAAGTATGCCGAGACATCCTCATGTAGATCTATGGATGGATAAAAGAAAGGAGATTCCAAAGACATTTTCAGTACAACTCCTATTTTTAATAATTTTAAATATTGCTAGTTAGATATAAAACTTCCTTTTAAAGTTCAGCGTGAAGAATCAGGAATAATTTTCAAACTTCTAAGATTATAATAAATTTTAAATATTACAAAAAGGGATTTCTCGTTTGAGGTGTTTTTTTAGATGTCATTGAAAAGAGTTCTCACATGGTATCATGTGCTAGCCCTAGGAGTAGCTGGAATTGTAGGAACGAGCTGGGTCTACCTAAACACTACCTTCTATGATCTCTATGGACCAGGATCTGTTATATTGGGCTACTTAATAGCCACTGTTATGGCCTCTCTAATAGCTCTAGCATATTCAGAGATGTCAACTACAATTCCAAGAGAGGGGGGAGAGGTAGCATTTGTATTTCCAGCAATAGGTGCAGCAGGATCGTTCTTCATTGCTTGGATGTTTCTGCTGGGGATGCTCGCTGCTGCCCTATCCTTCTACTTTGTTGGACTTCCCTACCTTCTCAGCTGGATATTCCCTCAGCTCAACACATTTCCGCTCTATGAAGTTGCTGGCTTTCCTGTATATCTTCCATGGATAATAGTGGGTTTGGCAGGAGCGCTTACGATATTCGCGATGAACTACTTCAGCGTTAAGCTCACCGGCCATGTCCAAACAATACTGTTCATATTGTTGGTGCTCACAGGAGTTATAATGATAATAGTCGCAGCTCTTCGAGGCTCTCTGCAGAATTTCGAGCCGCCTTTCAAGCCTGGATCAAATCCAGGAGTGAACGCCTTCAGGTTTGCACTAATAGGAATAGGCTATCTCTCTGGCTTCGAAACACTGCCAATGATAGCTGAGGAGACGAAAGTAGAAGTGAAGAAGTTTGGATACCTAGTAGCTCTGAGCGCAGTTCTAGCTGGATTGTGGTACATGACCATGATGTTTGTAGGAGCAACTCTGATGCCTTGGCAAGGATCCTCAACAGCAGCCCCTCATGGCCTCATAGATGAGCTGAACATGATACATCCAGGTTTGGGCTATGTGGCTTGGCTCGCCTCCTTCTTGGGCTTAGTAACATCATGGATACCTGCTATGCTAACCATATCGAGAATGATCTATGCCCTGGCAAGAGGAGGCCTATTTCCAAAGCAATTCGAGAAGCTCAGTCCCAAATATAATGTCCCAACAAATGCCCTGATCTTTGTTCTGCTGGTCTCAGTGGTACTTGGGCTTCTGGGAAGGAAGGGGCTTGTTTGGTTCCTCGATGTTGGAGGGGTCTCTCTCGGTGTGTGCTGGTTAACAGCAACGCTTTCCATGCTCATAACAAGAAGAAGATATCCCCAGCTAAAGAGGCCCTTCGCAGTTCCATATCCATTCATTATCGGAGGAATAGCGCTGATAATTGGACTCACTGTAGTTATCACTCCCCTCATTCCTGGCACAGATGTGAGCTTGGTGTGGCCCTACGAATATGTTCTGCTAATAGTTTGGGTGCTTTTAGGAATTCTACTGTACTTTGGCTACGTTAGAGGGAGGATCAGGGAAATCGGTTTGGAGAACGTGGCTAGAGGGCTCCTCGGCGAATATTACGATCAGATTTTCGGAGCGAAGAAGGAGGAGCCCAAAAAACAATGATTTTTTAATTTATTCTGCTGGGCATTTCAAACCGCTTCAATAGCAGCTGTTAGCGGGAAAAGAGCAAGATAAAATCCTTTTTTAACTGGGGAGTTAACAACAGATTTAAATTCAACCTTCTCTCAAAACATCTTGAGCTCTAGCTTCTTCAGGAGCTGAGAAACATGAAGAATGAGCAAGTGGCAGCCTATATCCTCATAGCATCAGGCATCTTCCTCATATTCTTCGCTGCTTATTTGGCCTACAGCGATTACAAAACATATGCTCCTTCAGTAATAGGATCCAACGTGAACGACGTTCTCTCCTCCGTTATTTCCTCCCTGCTGGTTCTGGCCATGAAGCTTGGCTATCTCGGGATTCTTGTGTGGGGAGGATCCCTCGTGACGAAATACGGCATACAGCTCTTGCTTGGAGTTAGGAGGGAAATTCCAAGGCAATAAAGGGCTGCATAAAAATGTATGGTCCAGCCAAGTATGCTATTGTAATAGTCACGGCAGCCCTGCTAGCCTATATGCTCATCCCTCTTGCCATTCTATTCCTTGAAGTCAGGGAAAATCCAAATGCCATCGGTCTCGAGCTTAAACCCCTGGAGGTCCTGGAAAATCAAAGCGTTGTTGTGGAGGTAATATACAAACATGAAATATCGGTAACTTTCAACAATCTCACTATAGTGATTGCTGGGAGCACAATTAGCTTTGGAGACGTGAGAGAGGGGATCTATGAAAGGAATATAACCATTCCCCTCTCCGCATTAGAGGGAAAAAGCAGCACAAAGATAAGTTTTGTTCTAGCAGGAATATATCCAGTCACAATGGAAGTGCAGGGAAAATGAGCACAGCCATGAGAATTTTCAGAGGAATATTGCTTGGGACTTTAACAGGGCTTCTCTACTATGCTGTGTTCTTTCTCCTCATACCAATGCTTCTGCGCTACTACAACATTCCAACAGAGGAAGCACCCAGCTTCAGCTCCTCATACCTTCTTCTGGCCCTTGCTCTCATAATAACAATGGAGATAGCAGCCTCTGCACTCCGATTTCCCCTCTCTCTTCCCCTTTACCTAGCCTCTGCTGCTCTAGCTCTTTACATAATGGGTAGCATAGTTAGCTGGGGGAAGGCATCAGTACAAACAGCGATTTCTGGAGAGAGCATAAGAATAACCGTGGATGCTTCCCCCCTCATAGCAGCGATAGCTGGTGCATCCATTCTTATCGCTCTTCTCTCTGCTCTGGAAATGCTTGGAAAGGAGAGCTAGGAGGGAGGCGAATAAACGCAGCCTCCCATTAGATCTCCATAATAGGCTGAAACAAGACTTGTGCCACTGTAAATGAGCACTGTAGCATTTGCTATGATGGGAGAGAAGCTGGAAGCATCGCTGTAGATAAATGCCTTGAACATTCCAAGGGAGGGATCATATGTAGCATTGTAAACATTGCCACTGCTATCAACTACAATTACTTTATATCCCTGCTGTATTCCTGTGAAGTAAACATATAGAGGATCCCTGCTCCTTGTAACATAGATGAAATCAAACGAAGTATTGGTGCTACTATAGCTCCCAATTCCTATATATGAGACATTTAGGGGAGAAGAATCGCTGTAAGATGCATATGATTGCTGCGATGCTAAAACGAGAGATCCTATAGCAGCAGAGGAGCCGTTCTTGGCGAGGTAGCTTTCCAGAAGAACTGGAAGGGAAGCAGAAATGGTTTGCCCCTGGCTCAATCCAAGCCACCTGGAAGTATATACCCATATGCCTGCCTGCATGAAATTGCTGTTCCGAAAATAAACACCAGAGTCGTAGAAGCTGTTCAGGAAAGAGGTGGATCCCGAGAATAGAACGTCAGCCGTGCTTCCCTGCATATCTGAGGCGAGAATCCTGGTTACAACATACACTGAAGAGGGAAAGGAAGAGGTATAGCCATATGCTGTGAGATTCAAATAAGCCACATTTTCCCCTGAAGGAAGTGTGCTCGTTCCAGAAACAACGAGAGCTCCCGATTTCCAACTCCATGTGCCGGAAACTGGAACTATTTTTTTCAAAGAAATGGGATCAGACAAAAAATCGTCATAGGCAATGACGTTGTTCTCAACGAGAGATAGAGAGGGGATCCCATAAGAGGGTGGCTGAGCCACCAAGTATGGGCTCAGCGGCACAGAAGCCTGGGTACCGCTCAATGTATGCAGAAGGGCAATGACGCTTCCAGGCACAGAGGAAACTCCATTGACAGCTATTATCCTGCTCTCCCCCGGCCTTATCACTTCACCAATATAGCTGCTCATGAAGGCGCTTCCATCCCCAAATATAACAAGCACTCTCGATATTATTGCGGGCTCTCCATAGCGATTCGTTAAGTTCACACTCAATGTCTTGCTCCCCGGATCATATACATATGTTCCAGAAACAGATCTCATCAGATCCAAGCTTCTCTGCAAAATACCTTCTCTCTCTATAGTGCCCTTTATGTACAGCACACCGGCCTGGGTCAGGGAGTAGAGGGAGACAAATATTATGAGAGAGGCAACTATCAGAAAGAGAATAGATATGAGTCCAGAGATCCCCCTCTCCCCCAAAAGCCATCTCCCAGAAAACTTTTATTCTCCTTCCTCTATTAAAATCCTTGGACTTCGCGAAGAATGATGAGTGTGGCGGTCTCCGAGCCCAAAAGGCAATGAGAGGACATTCAGGAGCCCTTGCTGAGCTTCGCTTGAAATTTCCAAACAACTAGAACAAAATTAGACTCAAGAACGGAAGAAAAGGAGATCTGAAGTACCAACCAAACTTCTATTTTTCTCCCCAAACATTATAAAAATATTCTCAAAAATTTGAGCTGATACGCTTATTTTGCTCTCAACAATCAATTTTCAGAAAAAGGTCTTCTCACATGCCTGGCTTTCTCAAGAAGCTGGAAGAAGCAGATCTCGCACTTTCCTTCGAAGACGTCCTTCTGCTCCCGTCCTACAGTGATGTAAGCTTCAGTGAAATTGAAACATCGACACTGATACCTCCAAGCCTGAAGCTATCTATCCCAATACTCAGCTCTCCAATGGACACAGTTACAGGGAGAGAAGTTGCTCTCATCCTTGGCTCCATGGGAGGGCTGGGAGTGCTCCCCAGAAACATCCTCCCAGATGCTGCTATTTCAATAATTAAGGAAGCAAGAGAGAGGGGAATTCCAATTGCAGCAGCAGTTGGTCCGAGGGATACTGAGCTGGCAAGAAAGCTAATCGACGAGGAAGTAAGCTGCATAGTTATAGACTCAGCCCATGGACACAGCAAGAGCGTCATAGAGATGACAGCAGAACTCTCCAGATCGGATGTTCCAATAATTTCTGGAAACATAGTAACTGCTGATGCAGCATTAGCTCTGGTCGAGGCTGGAGCTTCAGGACTGAGAGTAGGAATAGGCCCAGGACATGCTTGCACTACTAGGGAAATAGCAGGAATTGGCTGCCCCCAGCTCACTGCAATAGCTAGAGTTGCTGATGCTGTCTCAGATTCAGATATGGAGGTAGCTGTAATAGCCGATGGAGGTTTTGAAAAGCCGGCAGATCTCGTTAAAGCAATCGCTGTGGGAGCAGATGCCATCATGCTTGGCTATCTCATAGCATCTAGCCTTGAGGCCCCTGGTGAGAGGGTTGAGTTGAATGGAAAGTGCTACAAGCGCTATAGAGGGATGGGGAGCCAAGGGGCACTGCAATCCGGCTCCTCTAGATACGGCGAATTCAAAAGAGTTCCTGAGGGGGTGGAAGGATTAATAGAATGCAGAGGGAGCCTCTCAAGCATAATCGATTTTCTCCTCGGCGGTCTGAAGCAGGGCATGGGATACGTGGGGGCCAGGAACCTGAGTGAACTTAAGGAGAAAGCCAAGCTGGTGAGAATAACCCCCTCATCCTTCAGAGAGGGAGGACCGAGAGGAATGCTGAGGGATGGGGAATGGGATGCTTTGAAATAGAGGAGCTATTTCAAGGAAGAAAAGTAATTACAGAAGCCACATTCTGCCTTCCTGGAAAGGCCTCTGGAAGCTTCAGATCAGCAATCTCTCCCGGACTCAGCGATGCTCACGCGCATCCCCAGGTAATTGATGTAGGGGAAAAGGGAATATGGAGAGATAGCTATGAGTGGATCAGCAGAAGAAAGCTAAGAATAAGAGAGGGGGATCTGAGGAAGGATCCAATATTATCATCTAAGTTAGCTTCCATTGCACTTAAGCTCTCCGCTCTTGATGGTGTAACCCTCATAGCACTAACAGGAAGCATATATGGGAACATCTTGGCCATAAGGAAAGAAAGCCTTCGCCCCAGGACAATCCTATTCCCCACCGTCATGGATAGAGAAGGCTGGATAAGTTTGGAGGAAGCGAGAACGATATTCGGATCCCATGCTAATTTAGATGGAGGAACAATCAAGCTGGGAATATTTCTCCACTCTCTGGGATTCACAAGGAGAGAAGCAGTCAAAGAAGCGATCTTGCTGAGCAGAAAAAACAACCTTCCAGTAGCACTCCACCTGAGCGAGGGAAAGAAAGAGGCATTTAAGCTCAAAGAGATGCTCGGAGAAAACGCTGGTGGCCTAATAGCAGTTCACTGCCTAGAGGAGCCCGAGGAATGCAGGGAGCTTGGACTAAAAATAGTATCCTGTCCACTCAGCAACATCTACCTATACGGGAGAACCTTAACATCTCCCGATCTATTCGATGCTCTGGGAAGCGACTGGCCCCTGATCACAGGAACTATGAGGGACGTCCTCTCAATCTCCACCTCACTTTTTGGCTTCAGCGAGCAGCTTCTTGGGAAGGCAACTTTAGGAGGTTATGAGCTCTTCAGCATTCCTGCCTCAAACGACATCTCACTGTACGATGAATCACTAATTGATGTCGCCTCCGGCAGAGCGAGACCAAAAATGGTTCTTGTTAATGGAAGGGAGACAGTTGTAGAGGGAAAATTGGATGGAATTGATCGAGAAGAGGTTGAGAAAGAAGCAAGGGAGGTCATAGAGGAGGCCTTTAGCCTCTACGGAAGTGATTCCTCATGAGAAAGATAATCATCATTGATTTTGGAGGTCAGTATGCACATCTGATAGCAAGGAGGATAAGAGAGCTCAACAGGCTCTCCGTGATGGTGGCAGGAAAGAAAGGCATAAAAATCCCAAAGAGAGAGGAAGCAGGAGCTCTGATCCTCTCCGGAGGACCCAGAAGCGTCAACAAGGAGGATATCGAACTAGCTAATGAAATTCTAGAGATCTCATTGTCCGAAAAGATACCAATAATGGGCATATGCTATGGGCACCAGCTCCTGGCAAAAGCTCTTGGAGGTAGCATTGAAAGGAAGAGGAAAGAAGAGTACGGATCAGTAAACATGAAGATCCTGAAGGAAGATCCAATATTTAACAATGTCCCCTCAAATCTTAAAGTTTGGATGTCGCACTCGGACTCCGTCTCCATCCTTCCACAAGAGACGGAGGTCCTGGCATTGACGGAAAATGAAGTTGTAGCAGCATTCAGGCACTTATTCCTTCCCATCTATGGACTTCAATTCCATCCGGAAGTGAAGCATACCGAGATGGGAAAGGAAATACTGGAGAACTTTCTCTCAAGGGTGGCTGGGATCGGGAAAGAATGGTTTCCGGTCAGCAGGGCAACAGCAATAATTGAGGAGCTGAAGGAAAGGATGAAGGAGGGCGATGTACTAGCTGCAGTGAGCGGTGGCGTAGACTCAATAACAGCAGCAGTGCTGGTTTCAAGGGCTGTAGGAAAAGAGAGGATCCATGCCCTTCTTATAGATACAGGTCTCCTGAGGGAAGGGGAGATCGAGGAAGCAAAGAAGGCTCTGAGCGAAGCAGGAATAATGAACATTTACATAGCTGACAAATCCAAGGAATTTCTCTCGAGGCTGAAAGGGATAACAGATCCCGAGGAGAAGAGAAGAGCAGTCTCCGAGACCTTTGCCAGAGCTTTCGAGGAATTTGCCTCCAATCTCGCTTCAAGAGGGATAAAACTGAAATACCTAGTTCAGGGAACAATATATCCTGACAGAATAGAGAGCGGTGCTGCGGGGGCTGGAGCGGAAAAAATAAAGAGTCATCACAACGTGGCAATGAGGACAATTGAAGGGCTAGATGTTATTGAACCCCTTTCCGAATTCTACAAGGATGAAGTTAGGGAGATAGCCAGAAGCTTGGGGATTCCCAATTATATATTGAAAAAACATCCATTTCCAGGACCAGGACTAGCCATAAGAATAATTGGAGAAATATCAGAGGAAAATCTGAAGAAGGTCAGGAAAGCCACAAAGATAGTTGAGGAGGAGCTGAGAAAATTCAATCTCTACGAACATGTTTGGCAGGCTTTCGCTGTTCTTCTTCCAATTAAAACTGTGGGGATAAAGGGAGACAGCAGAAGCTATGAAGAAGCAGTAGCAATAAGAATTGTTGAGAGCGAGGATGGAATGACAGCATCTGTGCCAGAGATTCCGTGGGGGCTGATTGAGAGGATAGCATCTAGAATAGTTAACGAAGTTCCTGGAGTAAATAGAGTTCTCTTCGATGCAACCACGAAGCCGCCCGCGACCATAGAGTTCGAGTAGAATTTCAAAATTATTTATAATTCTTAAGAATCGATATCTTGAGAAAAAATTGAAAAAACACTTTTTAATCCTCGAGAAAAAATTAACTCAACTCTCATTCCCACTTGAGTGTGATAAAATGAAGGAGGGCCCAGCAGAAGGTGCATGCAAGCACTCAACCTCACCTTCTGCTGCAGCCTTCCTCAGCATTTTCTCCTCCATTCTCTATATTTTGATCATCATTTATTGGGCCCTCCTCTAGGAGGGCCCACACACCATACTTTATAAATAAAAACCCAATATTCCCCCACTCTATTACCTTTTTTCTCTTTTCAAAAAACTCTCAAAGGAGGACGAAACAATGCACTCAAATAAAAATAATGAGAATCACAGGGAAAAGACCTCATCCAATAAGAGATCCCTTAGCACACCCTCAGTTCTGGCTCTAATAGTTGTTGTAGCAATCGTGGCGGCAGCAGCAATTTTCCTCTCAAGAGGATCCTCACTACAAACACAGACTACAACCACCGCAGCACCAACAACCACAACAACTCTCTCTACCACAACTTCACTTCCTCCAACAACAACCACAACACAGCAGACAACAACCCAGCTGGGCTCGGGAAAAACGCTGAAAGTCGGCATAGGTGTGGATGCTGATACACTCGACCCAGCCGGACAGACCACAACAACAATAAGCAACATAATCAGGCTCATAGCCGAGCCGCTCTTCTTAACTTCTCCCAACGGCACCCTAATTCCCGTTCTCGCAGAATCCTACAATATATCGGATAATGGAACGGTCTACACAATATCTCTCAAGAAGGGGATAAAATTCCAGGACGGAGAGCCATTCAACGCTGAGGCAGTTAAGTTCACACTGGAGAGAATTCTCGATCCAAGCGTAAAAGTCCCCTCAAGAGGAAACTATCTCCTCATAGATAGAGTCGAGGTCGTTGACAACTACACTGTGAGAATATATCTGAAGAAACCATTCGCCCCATTCCTCGGAGTTCTTGCCTCTGCTTATATAGTTGCTCCAAATGCCACAAAGCAGCTTGGCGACAAGATAGCAACGTCGCCTGTTGGCATAGGCACGGGACCATATATCTTCAAAGAATGGGTCAAGGGAGATCACATAACCCTAGTTGCTAATCCGAACTACTGGAACGGAACTCCATACTTCAGTCAAATAATATTCAAGATAGTTCCAGATGCTAGCACAAGGGAGGCAATGCTCCTCTCAGGCGATCTTGACTTAATAATTCAGCCTCCAGCAAGCGATGTGGCCAGCCTGAGCTCCAGAAGCGATATCAAGGTAGCTAGCGTGATATCCACTAGGGAAATGTACATTGGGATAAATACAAAATATGGCCCCCTCTCCGATCCAAGAGTGAGGCAAGCCCTCAATTATGCCATAGACAAGACATCCCTCATAAAATACGTTCTCTTCGGTCTAGGCTCCCCAGTGGACTCGGTGCTTCCCCAGACATCTGTTGGATACATAAAAGTAGGGCCCTATCCCTATGATCCTCAGAAAGCTAAGCAGCTTCTCGCTGAAGCAGGCTATCCCAATGGCTTCTCAGTCACACTGATAACTCCGAACGGGAGATATCTATTCGACACGCAGGTAGCAGAAACAGTAGCGCAATATCTGAGAGACATAGGCCTTCAGGTATCAGTCAGAACCTATGACTGGCCCACATACGTCTCAACAGTACTGGCTCCACTGAATAGAACAGAGCTTCAACTGTTCCTCCTAGGCTGGTCTCCGAGCGTGCTGGACCCGTACTTCTACACATATCAGCTGTTCCACTCCTCTCAGTTCACTCCAAACGGCTTCAACAACTTCTTCTACAACAACACCACTGTGGATCAGCTATTGGAGCAGGGAGCAACAGTTACAGATCCTGACCTTAGGTCGCAGATATACCAGAACCTCACGAAAATACTATGGAATGATGCTCCAATGATATTCCTCTACTATCAAGCATTCGTTGTGGCATACAGGAGCACGCTAAGTAATGTCATAGTCTTCCCATACGAAATGGTTGACTTCGCAAGCATAAGAATGGGGTGATCCCTAAAGATGGCATTCATATCTTTTTTTGCTAGAAGGCTTTTCGGCATCATGATAGTAGTTTTCTCAGTTAGCATATTCATGTTCATCCTCCTCAGGTCGATTCCAGGAGATCCTGCTAGGCTCCTGGCTGGTTTTGATGCCCCCCCACAGGTTGTTGAGCAGATAAGAGAGAAGTACGGCCTCAATGACCCCCTACCAATTCAGCTCATTAAATACCTGGGGAACTTGCTCACATTCAACCTGGGAATTTCAATAAGGACGGACAATCCTGTTCTCAGTGAAATATTAGCAAGGCTTCCATACACTATATATCTCTCCATCGTCAGCCTAGCAATAGCCATAGCTGTTGGAATACCTCTTGGAGCCTATGCAGCCCTAAGGAAGGACTCAACCCTTGACTACTTAGTCACAGCATTTGCCTCTCTGGGCACAGCTATGCCAACATTCTGGCTGGGGCTCATGTTGATCTTCCTCTTCGCAGTTCAGCTCAAGCTCCTACCGGCAGGAGGGGCAGACTCCCCATACAGCATTCTGCTTCCCGCACTTACTCTTTCAATATCCGTGATGTCCCCAATAGTAAAAACAACGAGGTTCACCTTTCTCGAGGTTATGAGAGAGGACTTTGTCAAGCTCGCAAGGGCAAAGGGGCTCAGCAAGAACAAGGTGATATTCAAACACATCATGAGAAATGCCATGATACCAGTCCTAACAGTCATCGGGCTGCAGTTGGGCAACCTAATGAGGGGGGCAGTGATAACCGAGACGGTCTTCGCATGGCCTGGAATAGGGAGGCTTGTAGTGGACTCAATTTTTGCTAGAGACTATCCAATGGTTCAGGGGGCAATATTCATACTGGCTCTCATGTACGCGCTCATAAACCTGGCAGTTGACTCTCTCTACGCAGTAGTTGATCCAAGAATAAGGCTTGGAGGTGCTGCCTAGTGGATGTAAAGCTGGATTCCCTAAAGAGACTTGGATCGGTGGATTCCACCATAATCCTCATTACGAGGAGCAGGACGGGGATGCTTGGACTTTCAATGATTTCCTCTATTCTCTTTATTTCCCTCATAATAGGCATGATAAGCCCCTACAGCCCGATAAAGGGGAATCTGGCAGATGCGCTGAAACCGCCATCCCTCTCTCATATATTCGGAACAGACGAGCTGGGAAGAGATCTATTCACGAGAACCTTTTACGGAGTCAGAACATCGATACTCATATCTTTCCTGGGTGCCGGAATAGGTGCGGCTCTGGGAACACTGCTCGGACTAATGGCAGGGTACTTGGGGGGAATTGTGGACTACTCCCTCATGAGGCTCTCCGATGCTCTCCTCTCAATACCATCAATACTCATAGCAATAGCTCTAGTTGCCATCCTAGGTCCAGGAACAACCAACATAATCATAGCGATCGCATTTGGTTTAGTTCCTGCCTACATGAGGCTAACAAGGGGGATCGTTGTCCAAGTGAAGAACTTGGAATATGTCATAGCTGCTAAACTACTTGGTCTCAGCAGCACCAGGATAATGTTCAGGCACATACTCCCCAACATATCCTATCTCACAGTCTCTCAATTCACCCTAGATCTGGGAGGAGCCATACTAATGGCTGCTGGGCTGGGCTTTCTTGGTCTCGGAGTGCAGCCTCCCCAGCCTGAGCTTGGAACAATAATCGGAACAGCGAAGAACTACATAGGAGTAGCACCTTACTTGATACTCTTTCCGGGCCTAGTACTCCTCCTCCTGTCGCTTGGATTCAACCTCTTGGGCAACACTCTTAGAGATATAATAGACCCGTCATCGAGGGTGAGGATGAAATGAGCCTCCTGAGGATCAGAGATCTAACAGCATACTACTTTCTAGGAAGAAAGAGGGAGAAGGTACTGAGCGATATTGAGCTGAGCATTGAGAGGAGGGAAAGAATAGCAGTTGTTGGAGAGAGCGGCTCCGGAAAAACTACACTTGCATCCATCATAACTAGGATGGAAGCGGAGAATCTGGAGATAGCAAGTGGGGAAGTCTTGTTCGAAGGAAGAGATCTGCTCAAGGCAAGCGAGAGCGAGCTAAGGGAGATAAGAGGTAAGGAAATCTCAGTTGTATTTCAGAACCCATCAAGCTCCCTGGATCCCCTCTATCCTGTAGGGGAGCAGATAGCAGAGGTGTTCAGAGAGCATGGCTATGGAAAAAGCGAGGCCAAAAGCGAGGCAGTTGAGCTGCTGCGAAGCGTTGGAATACCAAACCCAGAGAGATCCTACTTTTCCTATCCCCACCAGCTCTCCGGAGGTCAGAAACAGAGGGTAGCAATAGCTATAGCCATAGCGCTGAGGCCGAAGCTGCTGGTTGCTGATGAACCTACAAGCGCTTTGGACGTATCCACACAGACACAGATAATTGACCTCCTCAACACACTTTCGCGGGAATATGGAACCTCCCTCCTCCTCATAACCCACGACATTGGAGTAGCCTATGATGCCTCCGATAGAATGGTTGTTATGTATGGGGGTAGGATCATGGAGATAGGAAGAACGGAAAAAATAGTGGAATCACCGCTTCATCCATACACGAGCTATCTTCTTTCCTCCGTCCCAATTGGCAAAAATGTAAAAAGAATTTGGAAGAGGGAGAGAAGGGCTTTTTCCCAATCCTCGAATGGATTTTCGATGGAGGGATGCCCCTTCAGTCCAAGATGTCCCCTCCCAAGCGAAAGGTGCTCTCTCTCAGCCCCTCCGCTGAAGGAAATAGACGGAAGGAGCGTCTACTGCTGGAAAGCAGAATCAGAGGTGATACTCAATGCATGGGGGCTCTAGCGCGGCTTCAGTAGCCAATCTGAAGAAAATCTACAGGCTCGGAAAAGGCTTCAGGAGGTCGGTGGAGATAAGGGCCATAGATGGAATAGACCTGAGCATAGAGAAAGGAGAAGTTCTGGGACTTCTCGGAGAGAGCGGCTCCGGAAAAACAACATTGGGGAAGATTCTCGTTGGCATAGAAAGACCATCATCCGGGAAGGCCGAGCTATTCGGAGAGAACATCGAGGAATATCTGAAGAAAAACAGGAGAAATGTCCAGATGATATTCCAGAATCCAGATACTTCGCTGAACCCAAGAATGAGAATCGGAGAAATTTTGAGGGAGGCACTTGAGGCGGGAGGAAGGAGCGGCAGTGAGCAGGAGATCAGGGAGCTGCTCGATATGGTAGGACTGGATCCAAAGATTTCCAATTACTACCCATCGCACATATCTGGAGGGCAGAAGCAGAGAGTTGCAATAGCAAGAGCCCTTGCTGTAAAGCCAAGCTTCATAGTAGGAGACGAAATTGTCTCTGGTTTGGATGCCACAGTGAAGGTTCAAATCCTCTCATTAATACGGGAGCTTCAA
Source organism: Fervidicoccaceae archaeon (assembly GCA_038734945.1). Lineage (NCBI taxonomy): Archaea > Thermoproteati > Thermoproteota > Thermoprotei > Fervidicoccales > Fervidicoccaceae > Fervidicoccaceae archaeon. The sequence goes on from JAVYOA010000001.1 coordinate 162,981, forward strand.
GAAGTCCTTGGCTTCACCCTCCTTTTCATAAGCCACGATCTTCCCATAACGAGGGCCATTAGCAACAGAGTCGCAGTCATGTATCTTGGAAAGATCGTGGAGATCCTCGATGCTGAGGAGCTAATTGAAAATCCCATGCACCCCTATACGAGGCACCTCCTCACATCTCTCCCCTCAATCTATCTGAGGGGAACAGACCTAGATGGTAAGAAGCTCCGACTGAAGGAAACTCATTCCCCTCCCCCTATCTCAGGCTGCAAGCTTCAGACAATATGCCCGCTTGCTACTGAGAGATGCAGGAGGGAGGATCCTCCTCCTGTAATGGAGGAAAAGGGCCATGTCGTTTTTTGTCATATATACACAAAGAACTGAGAGAGGCGTGTAAAAAATGAAAACAAACAAAATTGTCATAGATAATGTGAGAATATTCTCATCTGAGAGGATGAATCTAATAGAGAATGGAACAGTAGTTGTGGAAAATGGAAAGATAGTGGAAGCTGGAAGCAAGGGAAGCGTGGAGCTACCCCAAGATGCCCATCTCATAGATGGAAGAGGAAGGGTAGCCCTTCCTGGCCTAATCGATGCCCATCTCCACATAACTGGAATGAGGACAGGGGATAGCGTGAAGGAACCCCTCCTTACTCCAATGGGAGTGTTCTTTGCCAGGGGCGTGAAGGATCTGGAGAGGCTGATAAACGCAGGATTCACAACCATAGTGGATGCGGGTGGCATAGTTGCCCTTCACCTGAGAGAGGCCGTCAGCGAGGGAACAATTGTTGGACCTAGAATATTTGCTGCTGGCTTCTCCCTCTCCCCAACCTTTGGTCATGGAGACGTGCACTACATGCCTGTTGAATATGTTGATGCAAGGACCAGCAAGTTCATGAAGCCACTTAAGGGGCTAATATGTGATGGAGAAGCGGAATGCAGGAAGGCAGCCAGGTATGCGCTGAGAGAGGGAGCAGATTTCATAAAGGTAATGGCTACAGGTGGTGTGCTATCTCAGAGAGACAGACCAGAGTACAGACAATTCACACTAGAGGAGCTCAAGGTAATAGTTGATGAAGCCAGAGCGGCGAAAAGATTCGTTCACGCTCATGCTCAGGGAAAGGAGGGAATAATTAATGCACTCAATGCTGGAGTCAAGGTGATTGCCCATGCCATATACATGGATGAGGAAGCTGCGGAGCTTGCAAAGGAGAAAGATGCTGTAGTAGTTCCAACGCTTGCCATAGTACACAAAATACTTGAAGTTGGAGCAAAGGCCGGTATACCTGAGTGGGGGCTCAGGAAATCAGAAGAAGTCTTCAAGGAGCACGTGGAGAATGCTAGAAAGGCAAGAAAGCTGGGTGTGAAGCTGGCAACAGGGACCGACTTCCTTGGAGGATTCTTCCCACACGGGGAAAACGCCCTCGAGCTGAAGCTGTTTGTTGAGAAGCTCGGCATGTCCCCAGCAGAGGCAATAAGAGCTTCAACGGAAGTCGCTTCTGAAGTGGCTGGAATGAAGGAGATCCTTGGAAAAATAGAGAAGGGAAAACTGGCCGATTTAGTGCTTGTCAGAGAGAATCCTCTGCTCAGCATAGACTCCCTACTGAAAGCGGAGAACATAGAGCTAGTTATGAAGGGGGGAGAAATAGTAAAAAACTCCCTTCCTGAATAGCATCAAGATCGCTTAACTTTTTCAGCCATCAAACCTGCTATTTTTTTGAGCTCCTCCAGATCACTTGTTGTGGGCTTCACATTTATCTTCACTCCTCCAATATACTCCAGTCCCAAGCTCCTGAGAGCTTCTTCAATTTCCTTGTCCGCCCCTGTCCCCCACAGATATGTTACAACAGATGCAGCATATTTCAGCGGAGGCCTGAGGAGCTTAGCAACATTCAGATACAGTGCTGCCATTGGATGAACATGGGCCTCCAGCGTCGATGAAGCCAGCACTATGCCTCTCGAATCAACAAAATCCGCTGCTACATCCCCGGGATCAGCAAGGGAAGCATCATGCATTGCCACCTCAACTCCCCTAGCCCTCAGTTCCGATGCTATTAGCTCAGCAGCACTCAAGGCATGCCCCCACATAGATACAAACAAAACAGTAACCTTCTCTTTTGTTTTTCCCTCGCTCCAGTCTTTGTACAGCTGCATTATCTCGCCTGTCCTCCTGTATATTGGACCATGCGAAGGAGCTATCATTTTTATATTCAATCCGGAGATCTTCTGCAGAGCCTTCAAAGCATTCGTCCTGAAGGGCATCATTATCTCACCCCAGTACCTCTTTGCGTGATAAAGGACGTCATCAACCTCATCGCTCCAGAGCCCATTAGCCAAATGCGCTCCAAAGAAGTCACATGGGAACAAAATTCCGCGTTCTTCCAGAAAAGTGAACATGGTCTCGGGCCAGTGGAGCATTGGAGCCTCGATGAACTTCAATGTGTATTTTCCCAGATTTATCCTGTCTCCATCCCTCACAATAGCAATTCTCTCTTGCGGAATGTCGTAGAATAGCCTTACATACTTTGCTCCAAGTTGAGTAGTAACCAGCTTTATCTCCTTGCTCATGCTCAGCACTCTTGCAACTGCTCCAGCATGGTCAGGCTCAGCATGATTCATTACCAGATACTTTATTCTCTCTGGTTCGATGACCGATTTTATTCTGCTCTCCAGAACATCCTCGAAGCCAGGATTAACCGTATCAATTACAGCAGCTCCCTCTTCTCCGACAACTAAGTAGGAATTATAAGATGTCCCCCTTGGGAGGCGAATGAGGGAATCAAAGAGGGTTCTCGAGTAGTCCCTGGCTCCAATCCAGAAGACATTCCTATCTATTTCAACAGCTCTCAATAACAAATCAGGACACCAATATTACATGGGGAATTCCCCCATTTATTCATTGTCTTTATCAGCGACAATCGTTATTTTTGATTGAAAAAGATTAAATATATGGTTTAGTTTACAGAACTATTGAATATTCTAACCCACAAAAGTAGGTGGATTTTCTAATGGGAGGTGGAAAAAGAACCCTATCTTCTGCAGCAGTAGCAACAATAGCAATAATAATCGTGATCCTTGCAGTAATCGGAATATACTTGGCCACAAGGGGAGGAGCGCCTACAACCACTACGGTTTCTCCAACAACAACTCCTCTAACAAACACGACAGCGCCTCCAAAGCAAATATACATAGGTCTCGTTGAGCCCCTAACAGGAAGCTATGCTGTCTTTGGTCAAGAGGCGCAGCAGGCTGCCCAGCTGATAGTTGACATAATAAACAACGAGCTGGGCGGGATAAAATCCATGGGAGGAGCAAAGCTCGTACTTGTGACTGAGGATGCTGGAGGGACGCCTGAGAGTGCGAGGCTAGCAGCCCAGAAGCTCATATCAACGTACCATGTTCCCATAATGCTGGGCGCATATGTTTCCAGATTCACTTCTGCCATGGCAGCCGTGACCGAGCAGAACAAAGTCATACTAGTGACCGATGCTCTTGTGGACTCACTAACCCAGCAGGGATGGCAGTACATATTCAGAGTAGCTCCAAAGGCCAGCGCCCATGGTAAGGCAGCAGTGGACTTTGTTCTAGATATGGCAAAGAAAACAAATACAACAATTAAGACAGCGGTAGTTCTCAACGAGGACTCTATTTTCGGAACAACTGTAGCTAATGGAGCAGTCCTGGAGCTCGTGTCAAACGGAATAGAGGTGGTTTCTCACATAACATATCCATATGACATTTCCGATGTAACTCCAATCATCAACCAAATCAAGCAGCTCAATGCAGACATTCTCATATCTGTTCCATATTTCAACGATGGGGTCCTTCTTGCCAAGGCCATTCAGGCAGCAGGCCTCAAGTTCGCCTTCATAGCGGGCGCCGGAGCATGTGGATACACAGATCCCGATTCGATAAAGGCAGCAGGAAACGCTGTGCTCTACTACACTAACACATACAGCTACAACCCCGCTCGCCCCACTCAATGGAACCAGAAAGTTGTATCAATGTTCGAGCAGAGATATGGAAAGCTTCCAACAGAGGGGGCAGGAATAATCTTCTACTCTCTCCTGACAGTATATGAAGCTCTCGAGAAGGCAGGAAAGATGTTTCCCAACGACCCCCTTAATCCAGACAATTTGAGAGCTGCATTCATGAGCCTTGACCTCAATGACACAAACAGCATAGCAGCCCAGCTTTATCCATCTGGGCACATAAAGTTCTCTCCTGATGGAGATAACCTGTATCCGCAGACGGCAATTCTGCAGGTTCAGCTGGTCAGCGGCAATCTAACTCCAGTTGTTGTGTGGCCAGAGGCTCAGCCAGGATTCTCAGCAATCTTTCCAAGGCCTGGCTGGGCTCCATCCAAATGATTTTTTTAAAAAAATAAAAAAGGAGGCTCATCACAATGATCTCCCCAACTCTAGTGCTGCAGAACACGGTAGACGGAATATTCCTAGGCCTCTTCTACTCCCTCGTTGCAATTGGGTTGGCGCTCATTTTCGGGGTAATGGACATAATAAACTTCGCTCATGGAGACCTCCTCATGCTAGCCGCATATTTTGCCTGGCTGGGCTCTGTCGACCTCTCAACCGATCCATCGATAACAGCTTTACTCCTAGTTCCCACATTCTTCATCCTTGGCATTGGGCTTTACTACGGCTTGATACAGCCGGTAATTGGCAAGGAACCCCTCATACAGATAGCTGTAACAGTTGGCTTTGGGCTCATATTGCAGAACATTGCATTGGCAACATTCAAGGCAGAACCAAAGGCGGTGCCTTACTCAATATTTAACTTCAGCTATTCAATTGGGCCTCTAACGCTCTATGCATCAAAGCTCTTCATAGCTGCAGTGAGCCTCGCAACTCTCTTGGCTCTTCACCTTTTTTTGAATAGGACACATCTTGGACTTGCCATGAGATCCATAGCAGATAACAGAGAGATAGCACAGCTGATGGGAATAAACGTGAAGAAACTCTATGCCCTCACGTTTGGACTGGGAACATCTCTCATAGCCCTCTCGGCCTCTCTCTGGATGACCTTTGGCCAGGTGCAACCATACCTGGGAACGTCTTTCAGCTTGATTTCCTGGGTAATAGTTGCTCTGGGAGGTCTAGGAGGGGTCGTAGGAGTGCTGTACTCAGGAATTATAGTAGGACTAGCCGAATCTTTAGGAGGGCTTTTGCTCACTCCCTCAGCCAGGATGGCAGTTGTCTATGTTGTCTTCTTCCTCGTCCTCTGGTTCAAGCCAAGAGGCCTGTTTGGAAGGAGGTAGGAAGCATGCATCTTAGGCTCCCCCTTCCAAAAAGCATTTTATTGGAGACAGCCCTCCTAGCTCTATTCCTAGCAGCTATATCAGCTCTTCTCATTGGTAATGCCTACTACACTCTACTCGCCGCAACAGTAGTTCTATTTTCCTCCATGGTGGTAGCATGGAACGTAATAGGAGGCTATGCTGGGCAGCTGGATCTGGGAGCATATGCATACATGGGATTCGGAGGGATAATCACTGCTGAGCTATGGATAAAAACCGGCTTACCACCAATAATTGGAATCTTCGTAGGTGGTGCTGCCTCATCCCTTCTCGCCGTATTGATAGGAATACCAACGTTCAGGTTTGGAATAAAGGAGGTATGGTATGCTCTCTTGACAGCAGCTCTGGTGGTAATATTCAACAATATTGCCAGGCTTCTCATGGGTCCCTTTGACTACTATCTTCCGTCTGACAGCGGGCTGCTCTACCTGAAATTCAACAACTATGAGCTCATGTATGCAATATCCTCGGCTTTCCTGCTAGCCGCCTTCCTCATAAACTTTCTAATAGAGAGGTCAAAGGTGGGCTACTATCTCAGGGCAATAAGGGAAGATGAGCTGGCCGCCGAGATGATTGGAATAGACACAAGAAGATACAAGCTCTATGCACTCATGATATATTCGTTCCTCCTTGGAACAATGGGCTATATATACATAGTCTTGGCTGCCAGCTTTTCCTATAGAATTTTCGACAGCAGCGCTTCTCTTAGCATAGCGATTATGGGGATCATTGGGGGACTGGGAAGCGTGGAGGGAGCAATAGCGTCATCCATGATCCTCAGATCCCTAGGAGAATACTTCAGAAGTAGCTTCGGCTCAACCTTTCCAGGACTGGATCTCCTTCTCTATGGAACGGTTCTCATACTCATGGGAATATTCCAACCGGAGGGTCTGGTAAGTATGTTCAATCTAATTAAGAGGAAATTGGGTGTGATGACAAATGAGCGAGATCATCCTTGAAACTAGAAATCTAGTGAAGAGATTCGGAGGGATCACAGCTGTCAACAAGGTGAACTTCTTGGTGAAAAGAGGAGAAATAGTTGGGCTTATAGGCCCGAACGGAGCAGGAAAGACAACACTATTCAACTGCATCACCGGGACGCTCCGTCCAGATGGAGGGAGCATACTCTTTGAGGGAAGGAACATAGCAGGGCTCCTCTCCCATAAAATAGCTAAGCTGGGAATAGCAAGGACCTGGCAAATTGTCAGACCATTCAGAAAGATGACTGTTCTAGATGCGATAACAGTTGGAGCGCTGCTGAGGCATAATGACATAGAAGTAGCCAGGGAGAAAGCGAAGGAAAGCGCGCTATTCCTTGGACTGCCGGAGAGCATACTTGAGAGAAGGGGGGATGAAATAACTCTAATGCAGCACAAGCTGGTGGACATGGCGAGGGCCCTAGCAACAGAACCTAAGCTTCTACTTATAGACGAAGTTGGCTCTGGGCTCAGGCCTGGAGAGCTGAGCTCTATGATTGAAACAATTCAGAGAATTAACAGAGAGAAAAACATAACCCTTGTCGTTGTGGAGCACATAATGAGGCTTGTCATGAGCATTAGCAAGAGAATCGTTGTAATGCATGAGGGAAGAATCATAGCAGATGGAAAGCCAGAGGAGATCTCCAACGATCCCCAAGTTATTCAGGCCTATCTTGGAACAAAGCCTGTATAGAGAGTGAGAGAATGAATGAGGGATTAGCGCTATCAAATGTTTCAGCAGGATATGGAGATTTCATCATACTACATTCAGTATCCATGGAAGTTCCTACTGGAAAGATAACCGTCTTGGTCGGTCCAAATGGGGCAGGAAAGACAACAACTCTCAAGACAATAATGGGCATCTCCCGACTCAGAGAAGGAAGCATAACTTTCGATGGAAACGACATAACTAGGTTGCCAACACATAGGAGGGTTGAGCTTGGCATAACTCTGGTTCCCGAAGGAAGAGGGCTCTTCTCCTCTTTGACCGTTAAGGAGAACCTCCTAATAGGTGCTTACACAAGGAGAGCTAGAGAGAAAATCCAGGACACAATGGAGATGGTCTTTTCTATATTTCCAAAGCTCAAAGAGAGGCTGGATCAGAGGGCTGGAACCCTGTCTGGAGGAGAGGCGCAGATGCTGGCTATAGCCAGAGGGCTAATGAGCATGCCAAGAGTCCTCCTGCTCGATGAACCTAGCCAGGGGCTTGCCCCCCTCATAGTCATGGAGCTTTTCCGGACAATAGCAAGACTTAACGAGGAGTTCAAGCTAACCATATTCCTTGTAGAGCAGCACGTTAAAGAATCTCTTGAACTTGCTGAAATGGCATATGTAATGGAGCAAGGCTCCATTGTAATGAGAGGGAAGGGAAGCGAGATCTTAGAGGATCCCTCTCTTAGAAAGGCCTACCTTGTTTATTAATAGCAAAAACAACGCTCTAAACTTCTTGGAGCGATTTTTAAAAAATTAATAACAAACTGAGCTCTATGCTTTTATATTGGAAAGAAGAAAATCACAGTTCACTGTTTTTTATCTGGAACTATCTTGGTTCCGCTCTTTTCCTCAAGTATCTCCTTCAGTTTGTACAGATGCCCTATATAGGCAGCCTTTCCTGTTCTCTCCGCAAACCTCACAGCGGCCTTTACCTTTGGCCCCATGCTTCCTGAGCCAAACACACCTTGCTCAAGTAGCTTCTTTGCCTCACTCACTGTTAGCTCTCTAAGAAGCTTCTGATCGGGCTTCCCAAAGTTCAGGTAAGCCCCCTCAACATCAGTGAGAATGACGAATATGTCTCCACCGACAACCGATGCCAGGAGCTGTGCACCAAGGTCCTTATCTATGACAGCTTCCCTTCCATAAACTCTGCCCTTCTCATCCTTGACAACAGGAATGCCCCCACCTCCGCTTGCAATGACTATGAAGTCGTTTTCGTAGAGGAGCTTTATGGCATCCTTCTCGATATTATCAACTACATCTGGAGATGGAACAACCCTCCTGTAACCGCCTCTGGGATCCGCCTTCATAGCCCATCCCCTCTCTTCCCTCAATTTCTCAACCACGGCCGCGTCATAATAGTACGGTCCTATGTACTTGGTTGGGTTGTTCCAAGCAGGATCGTCCTTCTTGACCTCAACCTGATTGATGATTGTAACCACTCTATACCTATGATCCAAGTTCTCTTCTATCAGAACATTTTGTATAGCCTGCTGTAGCATGTACCCTATCCATCCCTGCGTCATTGCTCCAGCTATGTCCATGGAGAGCGGAGGGATCTTGTCCTTGAGTGCTTCCATCCATTCCAAGACATTTCCAACCTGTGGACCATTTCCATGGGTCACTACTACCTTGTAGCCGCTCTTGACCAGATCAACTATTTGCCTTGCAGCAGCATACACGTTCTTCCATTGCTCCTCAACAGTTCCCTTCTCGTTCTTCTGAAGGAAAGCGTTTCCTCCTAGGGCTATAACAACCAGCTTTTTCCTACTATCATCCAAACCATCTCACCTTTCATGCTTCTGATTCAAGTGCGAACTCTATTAAAAGAGATATGGAGACATTTTTTAATTTTTCTTCTAATAAATCTATATCTTTTATCTTCTTTCCAAAGAATAATAATATTCATAGAGGCTTTCCAGCTCTTCCTCGCTCTTTCCCTTCATCCAATCAACCAGAATTTCTCTGTCCTCGGGATGCTTGGCGAAGTAGTATATTGAAAAGCTGCATACAGGCTCAATTTTTAGCCCTCTCCTTCTTGCATCCTCAATAGCTGCCTTAACTAACATCTCACCTAAACCCCTCCCCCTGAACTGAGGAGGGGTGTATGTGTGAAGAAGCCTCATAATTCTAAGCTCTTCAATGACTTCAAACTTGAGTAGAGCCCTTTTTCCGTTTGGCAGTTCTATGTAGAACTCAGAGTCGTTCAGCTTTACGCTCTCCAATGCAAATCACCAAATTCCAAGAGTTTTTCATGCGGATAAAAAGATTCTATAAATATTTCTCATCCCAGCCATCATTTTTTATTTCGGTGATCCCTCCCTCCACCTTCAAAAGCCCCAGCTCTTCAGATATATCCCCCAAGAGATCTGAACCCTGATGAGGTATGGATAGATGTGAAGCATGTGGGGGAACCATTGTATGGGACTACAGGACAGGGGATATCATATGCTCATCATGCGGGCTCGTAATAGGAAGGATATATGAGCATGAAGAGGAAAGGAGCGGTGATAAAAAAGCAGAAGAAACTTGCGGTAAAAAGCAGCAATCATATCCAAAATCATTCAGGCTATATCTCAAGATAAGCAGGAGGAAGCCAAGGGATCTTCTGATAGATGAGGAGCGCTTTAGAGCATTTCTGAAGGATGGAAAGGCCATTAGGGTTTTTGCACACCCCAAAGATGCCTATCTAAGAAAAATGCTGGAGAAAAACGAGAGTCTCAGAGAAATCTATGAAGGCTACGTGGAGAAGAATCCCAAGCTCTCGTGCCGCACAATGAGGGCAAAGGTTGCATCCGCGATGATCCTTCAGCTTTACTTCTCTGGAAGGAAAATTAGGGGAGAGGACATATCCAGGATAGCAAGAGAGACTGGAGTGAGCAAATGGCACGCAGCCAAGCTCATTGATATTCTTGGAAGGTATTATCCTCCTCTTTCATCTGGACAGAGAAGCAGGATTCATCGACGATCCTCACCCTGACCCCAATTTTTTTGAGCACCGTATCTTTCAGAGCCTGCAGGAGAGCCTCATGTTCCCTGCATATTCTCATTTCAATTTCTTCATACATTTGGCCAAACTTCTCCAGGAACTCAGTTATATCTCTTGCTATCTTTATCTGCTCTGCCTCTCCTATAGCCTTCTGGTACACGCCCTGTCCTATTGGATAAATTCCAGAGATTTCAGCAGGAACTGCTCCAATGGCAGGGGCGTAGTAAACCAAGTATTCTTCTCCCCTGCTTCTAGCATCTGGAATTCTGAAATATATTGGAACTATTGCTAGCTTTCTGAAGAGGCCGGGAGGTTTATACTCCTCTGCAATGAACTTTCTCATCCTTGCAATTCTAGGATTCTTCCTGCTATCATCCTCAAAAATAAACGTGCTCTTTCCGCCCCCCTTAGTTGATGGTGTATACAGCTCCATCCAGGAAGAGTGATTTTCCTCAATACGCCTCAGAAGGGATAGAAGGCTGGGGTGCCCCCTTGACATAGAAATCAAGAGCTCCCATAGCCTCCCCTCCTTTATTGCTTCCTTTGTTTCGTTTATTATCCTTCTCACAACGAGGAGGTTGTGCTTTGCCAGAAGGCGCGTTCTCTCTTCCTTTTTCATTTCCCTCAGCTCAGCTGGCGTATACTTGGAGCAGATAGGACAGGAGCAGGGAAAATAGCTCAATCTCTCCAGCCTCATGGTGCCATGCTCGGTCATGTACCTTCCATCTCTGGCAAACAATATATAGGAGGCCGAATCAAATAGATCGATTCCCATTGCGACTGCAAAAGGAATTATCATTGGATGCCCTGCCCCAAACAAATGCAGCGGCTTTTTAGCAGGTATTTGGGACCTTGCTGCTCTTATCATATCTATGAGTGCCTCATATTGGTACCTCTCCATGAATCTGGTGGGACTTCCGAGCGCATATATATCGAAATCAAGCTCCGCCGATTCTCTGGCGCTTTTCTCAACGAGATCCAGAAACAGCCCCCCTTGGATTGGAAGAACCCAAAGTCTTTTTCCTCTATCTATCAGCTCCGCTGCTTCCTTTGCTCTTCTAAGGGTTTCATTCACCGTCCACTCTGCATACTCTCTATTCAGAGAATCTCCCGTGGGAACATCCAATATAACAGCAATATCAGAGTCAAGCATTTTCTCTATTTCAATAATCTCCCTATTGCTCACTTCAACTTCTCCGTACTGGAGGAGCTGATAAGCTCCTGAATCTGTCATAACCAGAATATCCCTGGAAGCCAGAAGATCGTGAATTCTTCCCCTCCAGCCCCTCTTGTAGGCTAAATAGGCATTGGTTATAACTCCTCTGAAGCCTAGATCCTTTATCTCCTCAACCGAAAGCTCCTGTCTAACAGGGTCAACTACTGGAAAAAGATAGGGGGTCTCAATGGAGCTCCCCCTCGCCTCGAGCCTTCCAATTCTCCCGGCCAGATCCCTATCAAGTATCTTCATTGATTCAATACCTTTCTATCCTTCCTATGTCTTGGCCTGGGGAGTCTCCTTTCTCTTGCTTTCCATGTACTCCGTGAATAAACCGTAAATCTTATGAGCGAGAGGACCGCTTCCTTCGACCCCCTTTTCTGAAATTCTTATTGTGTTCAGCACCACAAGAACACCAGCTTCTGGATAGGCTTTAACGTCAGCCTCCCTTATATTCAGCCTGCTTACTACAATTCTCGCAAACTCCTCAGGGTTAAACAAAGGAGACTCTACTGCCGCCATGACCTCTATGCTTTCAGCCAAGATAAGAATCACGGGAAATGAGGAACCTCCATCTTCGCTTGCATTCTTGAGGAGCAAGTTCAGCCTCTCGTCGAATCCATATAGAGTACCTCTCAGAACCTTTCCGCTTTTCAACCTCACAACTACCTGCCTATCCAGGAGGGCATTGAGCTCGCTGATTATCCTCCTGCTAGCTGTTGTAACGCTCATGCTAATCACCCTAGCATATTGATTCTTAAACAGTTATATTTCCAATATGGTTACAACTTAATAAAGGTAAATAAACACAGTAGTGAATTGCTCCTAAGAGAGTGATGTTCATGACCAATTTCACTATTGATAGCCTCAATGTCGCCAGCATAAATCCATCCATAATCCCTCAAATCGTCGATGTTAAGGCATCAGCGCCAGGTGGCATTGAAGTGCTCTTCGAGTACCACAAGAGCATGGGAATAAGCTATAGCGAAGGAGAAAAGCTCCTATTAAAGATATCCTCTCAGAAGATTCCCCCAACCGAGAGCTTGAGCTTCTGCGGCAAGGCTACTCTATTTAGTATAAAGCAGAAGGAGGGAGGCCTAGTCTATCTCTTCTCAATAGGCGGTCTCATCCTGAGAATCTCCTCTCCAGGACAAATAGAAGGGCTGGAGATAACAAAGGATTACTATTTCTGCATAGAGAAGACTAGCCAGTAAGATCGCTTTTCTCCTCTCTCTCACCATGAGCTGTACATAATATATATGCCAACGACTATAAGAACAGCTGCAAAGATCTTCCTCAGGATTTCCTTCGGCAGACTTACCGAGAGCCTAGATCCCCACCATCCTCCAAAAATTCCCCCCACTATAAAAAGTGCTGATATCAATGGATCTAGCTGTCCACTAATGTAGTACCTGAGCGCTGTTATTAGCCCGAACGTTCCAACCGAGAGAAGGGAGGTTCCTATGGCCTTTGATATATCAAGCCCCCCAACGAACATCAGGGTTGGGGCAATAAGAAACCCACCTCCTATGCCGAAGTAGCCTGAAGCAAAACCAACAAGTAAGGAAAACAAAATCAACTTAGCAAGAGATCTGCTACCACTTTTCGCAACGAAATCCCCTCTTTTCAGCATATATATAGCTACAAATATCATGAGACCCCCAAAGAGAAAGAGAAGCCTTTTCCCTGGAGTCAGCAAGCCGAGCTGGTTCCCAAGAAGAACACCCGCGGTTCCAGCTAGACTGAAAATGGCCCCAATTTTTAAATCAAAATTTCTCTTCATTGCGTGAGGAACTATATTTATTAGTGCATTGACGGCTACGGAGAAGGCCGTCGTTCCTATGGCCATATGAGGAAAGTTGAATCCCACCACGTATATGAGGAGGGGGACAGCCAAGATAGATCCCCCTCCTCCAATGAGCCCGAGAGAGAATCCCACAATGACACCAGAAAATATTGAGAGAGCTAACTGGATAGCTGAGAGCTCGTACATATTTATCATCTTCAATGATTCATCAATCAAATCTTTTAAAAATTTCACTCGAAATACGTTCTGAGCCACAGCTCAGCGAAGAAGAGCCTCCAATAGAACCTGGCATAGTCCTCCTTGACTTTTCCTCTTTTTACTGATTGGACGATCTCCTGAACAGCATCTCTTCTAACAATTCCCATCTTAACTAGACGGGAGTCCTCCATGAGCTCCTCAAATTTTTCTCCAAGAGAGAACATCCACTTCTTCTCGGGAGCCTGAAATCCTATTTTCCTTCTATTCCAAACAATTTCTCTTGGGAGCATTCCTTCAACAGCCTTTCTATGTATCCACTTCGTATAGCCATCCCTTATCTTCATCTCAGAGGGCATAGAGAGTGAGAGCTCAGCCAGAGCGTGGTTCACAAATGGAACTCTAATTTCTATGCTATATGCCATGCTGGATCTGTCCTCAGTTCTCAGGATCTCCAGAAGCCTCCCCCCAAAAAGATCTCTTCTCAGGGCATCGTTCAGTCCTTCGAAGCTATTGCTCCTTCGTTCAATCATCCTTCTTCCCTTTTCTGTTAGTATCCTCTCGGACATCCTCATCCTCATTCCAAGCATAACCCTCAGACCAAGCGTAATCTTCTCAGCTATATATTTCCTCAGCTTCCATGCTTCAAGAAATCCTGTTAGTAGCCCCCTTTTCCTCATTACTTCCTTCAGATAAATTGGAATGTATGCATGGTATCCTGCTAGGAGCTCATCCCCACCCTGTCCGTTGAGCAGAACCTTTAGGTTCTCAGCCCTTTCCCTTATCTTTTTCATCATCATCCAATGGAGAATGCTGCTTGGACCCTCAGGAGGCTCCTCCAAATAATAGATCATTTTCCTCAAATCATCGATGCTGAGGTCGCCAGCTTTTACCTTAACAACTTCCATGTTGTCCTCCATTCCAAGAAATCTGGCCACGCTTTTAGCATACTCTAGTTCATCTATGGCACTATCATCCACAGAGACTGTGAAAATCTTCAGCGTTTCCCTGGAGAATCCCTTCTCCTTCAAACCCTCTTCTAGGAGCTTCTTTGTTTCTGCCAGTATAGATGAGGAATCAAGCCCACCGCTCAAAGCAATAGCAAGCGGGACATCTGTTCTGAGGTGTAGCTTCACACTGCTTTCGAAAGCACTTCTCCACTTCTCAATAGCATCCGAATCTTCCCAGCTTCTCTCCTTTACTTCAGGGCTCCAATATCTTTTCAAATCCACACTCTCTCCATCGCTGCAGAAATAGTATGCTGGAGGTATGGAATAAACACCCTCGAAGAAGGTCTCCTCAGGGTTGCCCCTCAGGAAGGATAGATAGCTCACAACTCTTCTAGCATTCGGCCTCAGATTAGCAACTGCTCTGAATGCCTTAATTTCTGAGGAAAAATAAACAGCATCTCCTACCTTCATGTAGTGCAGGGGCTTTATCCCGAATCTATCCCTTGCCCCACAGAGCTTCTTTTCCCTCGAATCATATATTAGGAAGGCATACATTCCGAGCAATCTATTGAGAGCACTCTCTATTCCCCATTCCGCTACTGCCTTCAGAACAACCTCAGTATCGCTATCGCTCTCAAATGTATGTCCAAGACTTCTAAGCTCCTCCCTCACTTCTCTGTAGTTGTATACCTCTCCATTCAGCACGATTGCGAACCTATCGTGGAACATTGGCTGGTGACCCTTAGGAGAGGGATCTAGGATCGATAGCCTCCTATTTCCAATGGCTGCCTTGTCATCACTGAATATGCCCTCATCATCTGGGCCTCTATGTTTCATGAGCTCTAGCATCTTTCCAATTAGTCTAGAGTCCACACTACCCTTTCCTGCAACTGCTCCCGCTATTCCGCACAAGCCCTCTCAGCCTTTTCAGTGAGAACTTAATTAAAAATTCTTTTGCTTGTATTTAAAAATTAGGTGATTCTAAAAATTTTAGAAGGCTCAGAGAGCCATCGAAATTCCCTCTGTCCTCGGATCGCTGGCAAGATAGAGAACGCCCCTCCTATCCATCCTAGCAGTGTGAATATGCCCATGCGTTCCAAACAGCGGGACTCTCACGAAGCTCAGACCGGCCTCTTCACTGAACGACAGGCCATTCTCCACCTCAACCTTCCATTCATTTCCAGCAGGGGAGAATATGAACCTGGGAGCCATGAGCGCTTCAGCATCCCCCATCCTATAGACATAGATGTTCTCATATGCTCTCAAGTGAAGCTGAGGCCTGTAGTCACCGCCCACACATCCTATTATTCTTCTCGCATCTCCCTCATCTATTCCCAGGATGGAAAGAGTATGCATAGGTCTCTTCCTGGGGGCAGGACTGTTGGGAAGATTCATAGCTCTCGCGAATCCAACCCCCCTGTTCTGGACGGGGAAGCCACCAATTATAAGTCCAGATCCAAACGGATTGAACAGACTCTGTATAAATCCCACTAGGTGCTCTCCATCCGAGACAATGAAGAATGTTGTGTCTCCGCCACTCCTTCCCCCAACAAGCCCCTTCTCCGCTGCATTCTTTATCTCTGAATATTTTAGCATTCTTTCCACACTTATGCCCATGTGATCTGGATCACCGATATATCTGTCTCTGAAAGCATATGCTGCCTTTATAGGCTCCATCCATGCAGCTATTCTCTTGGGATCCCCGAACCCAAGCTCATCAAGCCCAAGCTCATGGAGAGCAGATATAAGGTGAAGAGTTGTCACTCCAATAGTGCTTGGAGGTAGCTCGTATAGCACCCTTCCATCTATTTCAAGAGAGAGTGGTTTCACTTCTTCAGCTTCATGTCTCCTCAGATCCTCCAGCTCAGCTCCTACTCCCTGTTCTCTGAGCTCACCCACAATTCGCTCAGCCAGCTCACCTTCATAGAAATCTTTCCATCCTCTCTGCACTATAGCTCTCAGAGTTCTCGCCATGTCTCTGTTTACTACAAGATCCCCCTCTCTTATCCCTCTGAAATACTTAGCCCATTTATACCTGCCAATCTCCTTCTCGGAGCTAGCAGATGCATTTGCAAGCATTTTGCCTGCCCTGAAGCCATTGAATGCCAAAGATATGGCAGGCTGAAGAAGATCTTCTAAGGGCATCAATCCCAACTCCTCATTTATTTTCCCCCACAGAGCAACTAGACCAGGAACAGTGGCCGTCAGAGGACCCCTTGTGGGGGACTCCTTTATGAACCTCTCTGCATCAAAACCGGAGAAGGATCTCCCATAAGAGGCAAACGCTCTTATTTCCCTATCCCTGAAGAACATGAGAAAGGCATCTCCTCCCGGTCCGCCACTCTGTGGCTGAAGCACAGAGAGAGAGGCACTTATTGCTATCGCCGCATCGAATGCATTCCCGCCATCTTCAAGAACATCCATACCTATCTTGACTGAGAGAGGATGATCAGCAGCAACACCTACTCTTCCATATGCTACTTTCAATATCATCACCGAAAAATGCAATATCATTAACTATATATTAAAGGATGACAGTCCGGCTGAAAAGATTATAAGCTTCAAGAGGAACAATAAGGAGAAAGGGCCCGTCGTCTAGCCTGGTTAGGACGCCGCCCTTACAAGGCGGAGGCCCTGGGTTCGATTCCCAGCGGGCCCACCATCCTTTTTCAATCGAAAGCCACGCATTTGGAGTGGGAAGACAACTATCATTGGGAAGGGGCATGAAACAAAAGCTAGTGCATATGCTGAGCAAGGAAGCAAGAAGAAGAATACTGGAGGTTCTGGCAAGAGAGAGGGGGAGTGAAGCAGCAGAGGTTCTCGGAATATCGAGGGCAGCTCTCAGCAAGTTTCTTAATGGAAAGATCCACCCAAGCGATGAAGTTGTTGAGAGAGCGATATCTTCTGCAAATTCTCTAGAGATGAACAAGATTCTTGTGATAATAGCTGAGGACATAGCAGACTTTGCGAGAGAACTGGCAGATCTCATACGCAACCACGGAGAAGATTTTAAGAGCCCAGAACTCATCAATGAGGCCCTGCGGGAGCTGGAGAGGGCAGCAGAGGAGTTGAGGGAATCCACACACTCTTCAAGAAAGAGAGGATAACATTCTCAGAATCTTGTGCTTTGAAAAACAGCCAGGTAAATAAGCCTTTGGTATTACCGAATTAAACACAAATATCTATATTTTTAAATCTAATTAATCCTTTATCTGGGGATTATTTCATATATCTGTGTGCCTTCTAAATAGAAACAAACATATCTCTTAGGTGAAAGGCCAAGATGGCAGAGAAGGGAAAGAAGAAGGGAAAGAAGGAGGAGAAGAAGCAGTAATCAGCAAATAGCTTTTGCCACGTTCCACAGTTAGAATTTTTTTTGAGGCTTATCTCCTCTTTATAGCCCATACTATTTCTCTGACTGCATCTAGACTTTTCTCCAGGACGTTTCCTGTTACAATAGCATCTGCTCCAGCCTCAATTACGCTCCTCGCAGCCTCTCCGCTCCTAATTCCTCCTCCAACAATAAGAAAAGCCTCTCTCAGGCTTTTTCTAACCACCTTGATCATCTCAGGAGGGATGTGCTGCGGACTTCCTGAGCCAGCCTCCAAATATATGTAGCGCATTCCCAGCATCTCCGCTGCCATAGCATATGCCGCAGCTATGTATGGCTGGTCAAATGGTATCGGCCTAGCCCTTCCAATATATCCAGCAGCCCCTCCATAGCCTACAATAATATACCCTGTCGGCAGCGGCTCCAATCCATACTTTCTCACCAGAGGAGCTCCCTGAACCTGTGCACCAACAATATGATAAACACTTTCACTGTTGAGCAGGCTCATGAAAAGTATAGCATCAGCTTCCTTTATCACATTGTTCACATCTCCAGGAAAGACGATGACAGGCAATCCAGAACTCCTCAGAGCCCTAGCAACCTCACTTGCTTCCAAGGGATCAACACCAATGCTTCCACCTATCAGAAATGCGTCTGTGCCCAGCCTCTTAAGCTCCTCAGCAATTTTTCCTGCTTCCTCAGCTCCGGTTTTGTGCGGATCTATTAATGCAAAGTGAAGAGGCCCCTTCTCCCTTCTCTCTCTCAGATAATCACTTACCCTCAACTTCCTCTTCCCTCCTTCCGTCCAGCTCCCCTATGCAGTTACCAGCAGCTATGGTACTCTCAACGCTCTCTGAAACAGAATCGTAGAGGTCTATCAGTTTTCCGTAGGCATCCACAGGTTGATATAGCTTGGGAACCTTGAATCGTGCACAGAAGCCACACTCTCCACAAATCGCATCAGCCACGGCAAAATCATCACTTGGCTTTGCTGTAACGCTTATTCTCAGCGACTGCCTGCTGCAGTGAGGACATACGAATATCTTTGGTATCTTTCTGACTATCCTCTTTGGTTGCGCTCTCTTCTTCTTCCTTCTTCCCAAGGAAAGCATCTCCTCTCTATCGTTATCTTTCCTTAGAGCCATTTGAGATATTTATCAGTTTTCTCAGCTTTTCAGCCCTTCCAGTTGCAATAACATCTCTAATCATCGATATTAGCTCTATTGAATCGGACGCCTTCATAATGCTGAGATTTCCGGCTGATCGAGACAGGCAATATGAGAGGATATGGTAGCAGGCCCTCCTCTTCCCCCTAGCTATCACATTCAAAGAGAAGTCCTTGCAGCTGCAGTAGAATGGAGGAAGAACTGCGTAGTCCTCGTTTTTTCCCAAGAAAATAGCTATTGTTGGATTCTCCCATACAACAAATATCCTGCCCCTATTAGCAGCAGCCTTCGCTTTCTCTATGCTTCTCTTGCTCAGCCCATGAGCGAGCTCACTGCACTCATCTCTTGAGCCTTCTGACAACTGCCTCCTCCTCTCCACCGATAACAACTGCATCCGCCATACCAACAAAAAGTCCAGTAGCTATCACTCCAACAACGCCTCTCAGAGCTCTGTCCAGGTCCTCAATATTTCCTCTCCAGCCGCTTGAATCAACATCAACTATAATGCCGTAGCTATCGCTCACCACAGGTCCGTACTTTCCAGCAAGAGAATGTCTAATTGAGGCTCTGAGTCCCATTTCTCCTATCTTTTTCATAACATATGCGACAGAGAATGGACTTACTTCGACAGGAACGCTCCTTCCTATCAAATTTGTGACCATTTTCCCTTTATCCACTATAACAGCAAAGAAAGCACTCATCGAGGCAAGAATTTTTTCCCTGAACAGGGCAGCTCCTCCCCCCTTTATCATGTTTCCATCCTCATCCACAGCATCGGCGCCGTCCACATAGAAATCAACACTATCGGTTACAGAAATATCCAATACACTGCACCCTCTGCGCCTAAGGGCTATGGCTGTCTCAAAGCTTGAGGAAACGAAGAGCTTCTCCTCAATGTCCTTTTTTCTCAGAAGCGATATGAAATGAGCAACTGTGCTCCCAGTCCCAACACCAACAACTCTAGCTCTCTCGAACTCCTCTAGATGAAGAGCAGCTTCAGCAGCCCTCTTCTTTGGAGAATCTTTCTCCACCACACCTCACCGGCAAAAAGTTATAATATCCTCTGCCTTATTTCCTTAAGTGCTTTAAGTAAAAAGCTACAGAAGCGGGTGGTTTGTTTGCCGCAGGAGATACTGTTCTCAAGCCTAGAAGAAGCAGAGAAGAAGATAAAGGATCTCTCCATCACACCACAGGAATGCAGGATAAAGGTTGGAAAGAAGGGCGTCAAGCTCAAGCTAAGGACAAAGAAGATTCTATACACGCTGGTCTTCAGAGCTGAGAACACCGGTTCCTCTAACATTGAGGATATTAAGAAAGCTGCATCTGAGCTTGCCACGAAGATAGGCTGCTCTTCCATTAAAGAGCTCTGAGCTCTATTTCTTCTCCGTTAGCAGGAATTATGGGCTCTATTCCCACAGCATCCTTTATATCCTGAGCGAGCGATCTCTGGACGCTCTCCTCTCCATGAACCAGAACAATTCTTTTCAGACCCTTCACGCCCTTCACGACTTCTATAAGACCGCTCTTTCCTGCGTGGCTGGAGAAATCCATCCACTCGAGCCTTGCCTTTATGAGAGGACCACCATCCTCGAATGTGCCTCTCTCTAGAAGCTCTCTTCCAGGAGTTCCCCTTCCCTGATAGCTAACTAGTATGACCGCATTCCTGGGATTGTCATAAATCTTTCTAAGGAAATATCTTGAGGGTCCTCCCTTCAGCATTCCAGAGCTTGAAACAATAACCCCCCCTCTCTTCCAAGCGCTTCTCCTGTCCTGCCAGCCCTTCAGAAATATTTGATTCTCTCGGGCCCTTCTCAGGATGAGGGGATCTCTCAGAAATCCGCTGTTCTCCAGCATTATCTCAGTGGCGCTCTTCACCATACCATCAATATATACTGGAGATATCTCATTTTCCTCGAGAATGCTCATTACCTCCTGACCTCTCCCAACACTGAAAACAGGAACAAGGACTGTACCCCCCGATGATAGCACCTCCTTAACAACATCGATGAACCTCTTCTCAACATCCTTTCTTTTTGGATGATCAGCGTTTCCATATGTGCTCTCAATTATCAACGTATCAGCTTCAACCCCACTCAAATTTGCCCCGGTAACGAGCTTCGTATCAATTGTGTTGACATCACTTGTATATAGAACGCTTCCCTCCGGAGTTGAAACCTTAACTGCTAAGCTTCCCGGTATGTGTCCACTGTGGAAAAATTCTAGCTCGAAGTCACCCAACTTCACCCTGTCCCCATGGGATACTTCCTCTAAGCTGGATATCAGCGAGTTGACCTCATTTATTTCAAAATCCAGGTAGTAGCCGGAGAGCTTTAGAAAGTCCTCCAACATGAGTCTGGAGAGAGCTTTCGTGAGCCTCGTTGAGAAGGCCCTCGGTGCAATTGAAGTATATAGAAGGGGCGCTGCTCCTATGTGGTCAAGATGGACATGTGTTAAGACCAGCGCGACTAGCTTATTCGGAGGAAAGTGAAGAGGCATCACAGGGTCATCATTCTCATCAAAGTTAACTCCATAGTCTAGCAGAACCGCCCTTTCTTTGTACTCTACAGCTATTGCTGCCCTTCCAACCTCCCTTCCACTTCCCAGAACTCTTAGCTTCAGCGCCATGCTTTCTCCTCTTCCAAAAAGGAACTCTCATGCATCATACTTTTCTTTATTTTTCCCTCTGGACATTAATATTTTTAGATGGAGCTTAACTCAGAGCTCCGGTGTTTCCCATGTTCAGGATGAATCCAACCGAAATGAAGAGAATGCTCAAGAGAATGGGCATCTCGGCAGATATAGAGGAAATAAACGATGCAGAGAGAGTCCTAATAGAGAGGACAGGAAGCAAGAACATGATAATCGAAGACCCTGTAATAACTATCCTAAAAATGAAGGGAGAGAGCGTCCTTTACATTTATGGAACAATAAAGGAAATATCCAAGGAGGAGAAGCACATCTCCAGGCCTCAAATACCCGAGGAGGACGTTCAGCTGGTAGCGAGTGAGGCAGGAGTGAGCATGGATGAGGCCAGAAAGGCTCTTGAGGCAACGGGAGGAGACATAGCCCAAGCAATAATGCTGCTGCAGAGCAGAAAATGACCTCTAAGTTCTCAGCAGTTTCCTAAGTCCACCAAGAAGAGACTGGACATCCTGAGCCTGAGAGAGGATGAGTGGAATTCCGTCGCTCTCCGCAAGCCTTATGGCAAGGGGATCCACAGCTCTTGGTCCATGTATAACAACAGCTCCCGGCTTCAGGAAAGAAACTCTAACGGCCACCATCGGCGACCTCCCAGTGCCGACGTTTGTGAAAACGAGAGCTCTCTCCGTAGTATATCCCATTATGCTGAGGAATTCATACCCGGTCATACTCTCAATAGCAGCAATACTATCAAGAACGGTATATCCATATAGCTGCTTATCCAGCTTATCCTTTCCGTACAGAATTACTCCCTTCACAGCATCCACTACATCCTTAAGCTGGACTTTCTGGGGAAACTCTCTCATATCCAGCAGAGCTGAAGGCGGAAGCCTATGGCCCCTTGCCAATTCCTTAACGGTCAAGTAGCCTCTTTCCCTATCAATTTCCAGCAGAGTCTTAACAAATTTCTTGACAAATCCGCTTCCAGGAGTCCTTCTTCCCTTCTCATAGTCGCTCAGAACGCTTGAGGATATACCCATCCTCCTCGAGAGGGTCAGCTGCGTAACTCCAAATAGCTCCCTCCACTTTCTCATCGACTTCCCGGGCGAATCGCTCCACGCTATATCGCCTGCCATGTCCTTAGCAATTTTTTCTATAATAGCCTCTGAAGCCAATGCAGGCAGCCTCCGAAGGACAGCTTATCATTGCAAAATGATCTGCTGCCTCATTAAAAATATTTCGACTTTTATCGAAATAAGCAATCAAGCTTCAAAAACATTATTAATTTCTTTTCTGTATCACAATAAAAAATGCAGGGGCCCGTAGTCTAGCTTGGTAGGATGCGAGGTACGGCTTCCTCTGTAGAGGAGCCGCTCGACTCGGGACCTTACGGCGAAAGTCCTCGTGGTCCGGGGTTCAAATCCCCGCGGGCCCATTTCTCTGCTTTACTCCTTCTTTTCCTCGGACTTCTTCTTCTTTCCCTTGCATCCCAAGATTTCAACACCTCAAAAATATTTAGTGAAGAACTATTTAAAAGAGGCAATATATAATCATGCTACTTAAAGAAGGGCTGATGCTGCCGTGGGAAGGGAGAATGAGCCTAATTTGCAGGAAATGGCTCAAATATATGGAGTCATCTACTACCAATTCGGGAAAAGGGCAGCAGAGGAGCTCCTCAAGAGGGAGAAAGAGATCAGCCTGAAAAGGTACTCTAGCGGAATAGTTAGGGAGGTAATTCTTCCTGAGGGTACGATACTCTATCACAATCCCAGCACAGGTCTCTTCACCCTCAGCTGGAAGGGAGCCCTCCTTCTTTTTCCTCTTACACAGTCTGACAGGAAAAGGATATTTGCCAAGAGAGACATCTTCATTAAATACACGAAGAAAGTCCTCCTGGCTCCTGCTGTAATAAGAAGCACGGAGGATATAAGAGCGGGGGATGAGATCTTCATAGTCGATGAAGAAGGGGCTCTCCTAGCTCTTGGAAAGGCGCTGGCAAGCGCCATTGAAATAAACTCAATGAAAAGAGGAAAGGTGGCTTTGGTGAGGAGGAGCTCAGATGAGCTTCAAGAGAATTAGCATATATCTGTCTGGAAGAAAAGCACTCAGGCAGGGATATAGGGTCATCTCCGGCTTTAAGGGATTCGGAGCAGTTGGCATAATAACTGTCCTCCACATAGTTAGTAGCCTCAACATGGAGAAGATTGGAGTTGTGGTCACAAAATATCAGCCAGAATATGTCTACAGGGAAGAGGATCTAGTCTATCCCTTTGAGATATATGTGAGCCATCCCCACAGGCTTGTTGCTCTCGTCAACAGGGAGCTTCCGGATGAGAGGGTTAGAGAGGAGTATGTCTATGAGCTAACAAAGCTAATATCAAGGAAGGGCCTCTCTCCTCTATATCTCATAGGAGGGCTTGATCACAGATTCAGAGAGAGGCCGGAAGAGAGACTTAGATGGCTGAAGAACTCAGCCTACAAAGGTCCAGTTCCCAACACACCAATGTTGGATAGGGGATTGCTTGTCATAGGCCCCCTGGCCCTTCAGCTCATGTTCTCCGAGCTCATGGGTATACCAACGCTTGCACTGCTTCCCTATGCTTCAGCTGAGACTCCAGATCCCACGGCCGCGGCCGTTGCTGTTGAGGAGCTGAACAAGCTACTTGATATCAATGTACCTACAGATAAGCTCATAGAGGAGGGCATGAAAATTCAGGAAGAGCTGAGGAGACTCGAGGAGCTCTCCACCCAGAAGCATGGAGGGAGAGAGCCCTATATGTAATAGTATAGGACATTGATGAGAGAACCCGGGCCTGGGCTAAAAGCCTTTAGAGCGGTACAAGCCGCAATGAAGAGAGGCCTGCGGCTGAGAAAGAAGAATAGGGAAAAAAGTTCTATATTTCTTTAAAGCTCAGAGCTGGATTTAAAAGAACATTCAGCTCTTCAGCCACTAATAGCGCTTATCCTCTTCAGTATATCTGTCCTAGTCACTATCCCCTTTGGCTCTCCAAGAGCATTGACGACTATAAGCCTTCCCACACCATGAAGCTCCATTATTCTCACTGCATCCATTATATCCTCGTCCTCTCTTATTGTGACAACATGCTTCCTCATGTACTCTTCCACTTTAGCCTTCACGTTTCCCTCGCTGTATGCCTTTGCTATGTCTGTCGTTGTTATTATTCCTACTATCCTATCATTCTCTATTACAGGAGCACCTCTTATCTTCTCTCTAAACAGAAGACCAGCTGCCTCGCGGAGAAGCATCTGAGGGGTCAGCGTTATCAGATTCTTCGAGGAAATGTCACCAACAATCTCCTTCGGTATGCTCACAAGCCTTTTTATCAATATAGCTATTTGCCCCATTGCCCTATCTATGTGCTGCACTTCTCCATCTATCAATATTCTATTGTAGCTCGTAGGCCCTATCCTTATAATGTCTCCCTCCTTTATCTCATCGAAGTTCCCGCTAGCCTTTACTATAGCCCTTCCTCCGCCCGGATTGAGTATATCGAGGATCTCCACGGAAAATGCTGTTATATTGGTTTCCTTGCCGTCCTTCTTTATTTTGAGGGAGCCATACGCAATTATTCCTGTGCTCTTCATGAGCTCTCTGGCCTTCAGGGTTGGCACGTATCCTCCCATTGGACCGGTCTTGCTTTCCAACAGTCCCAAGCTCCTAAGGCTGGAAATAACGTTTCTCACAGTCCCCTCATCCTTTCCTATCATCTCAGCTATCTCTATGCTCTTAATTAGCCTCTTGTGCCTCTCATAAAGCTCAATCAGGGCCATTAGAACCTCTCTCTGTGTTTGAGTTAGCTCATACATGTACATTTTTATCTATTCCTCTCCCTTCCACATGACATGTTTTTTCATTTTTTTAGACAAAAAGAACTCATTATAATTTTCAATTATTTTAGAAGTCTTTTCCCTTTTAAATCTATCGCTTCATCAACTTCTTTTCTTCCATAGAAAAATTTATATAGAAGTGGTTATAATGGATCCTTTGACGCTCAAATTATCCAAGTCTATATCAATATAAGGCTTGTGAGGTGCCTCATCATGTCCGTTGAACCAACAGGAATACCTGTTCTAATACTCAAAGAGGGAACACAGAGAACAGCAGGAAGGGACGCCCTAAGGAATAACATAATGGCAGTTAAGGCGATAAGCGAGACTCTCAGAACCACATATGGTCCCAAGGGAATGGACAAGATGCTTGTGGATAGCTTGGGAGACATAACAATAACAAACGATGGAGCAACAATCCTAGACAAAATGGATATACAGCATCCTGGAGCCAAGATGATGGTTCAGATAGCCAAGGGACAGGACGAGGAAGTGGGGGACGGAACAAAGACTGCAGTTATTTTAGCAGGCGAACTCCTCAGACAGGCAGAGGATCTCCTCGATAAGGAAATTCATCCAACAGTAATTGTCTCAGGCTACAAGAGAGCCATGGAGGAGGCAGTAAAAGTAATTGAGCAAATTAGCATACCCATTGACGTTAACGATAAGGAAATTCTGAAGAAGATAGCTGTTACCAGTCTATACAGCAAGGCAGTGCAGGGTGCAAGGGATAGACTGGCCGAGATATCAGTTGAAGCCATAACAAAAGTCGCAGAGAAGAGAGGAGAAAGATACTATGTTGATCTTGACAACATACAAATAGTGAAGAAGCATGGAGGGAGCCTCCTCGATACAATGCTCGTCGAAGGAGTGGTCATTGACAAGGAGGTTGTGCACCCAGGCATGCCGAAAAGAATAAAGAACGCCAAGATAGCTCTCCTAGATGCAGCGCTGGAAATTGAGAAGCCTGAAATAGATGCGGAGATAAGAATCAACGATCCTCTCCAGATGAGGAAGTTCCTCCAGGAAGAGGAAGAAATACTCAAGAAAATGGTCGACAAGATAGCTGAGGTCGGAGCAAACGTTGTTATATGCCAGAAGGGAATAGATGATGTAGCCCAGCACTTCCTCGCTAAGAAGGGAATCCTTGCTGTGAGGAGGGTCAAGAAGAGTGACATGGAGAAGCTTGCCAGAGCGACCGGAGGAAGGATTGTCTCCAACATAGAGGATCTCCAATCAGCGGATCTTGGAGAAGCCGCCCTAGTTGAGGAAAGAAAGGTTGGAGAGGATAAGATGGTATTTATAGAGGGAGCCAAGAACGCCAAGAGTGTTACAGTGCTGATAAGAGGAGGATTCGAGAGACTCATAGCAGAGGGAGAGAGAGCCCTTAGAGACTCTCTGAGTGCAGTTGCCGATGCAGTGAAATTCGGAAAAATAGTTGGAGGAGGAGGAGCAGTTGAAATTGAGGTTGCAAAGAGACTCAGAGAGATCGCTCCAAAGATAGGAGGAAAGCAGCAGCTGGCTATCGAAGCATTTGCAAAAGCTCTTGAGACTCTTCCCTCAACTCTGGCCGAGAACGCTGGTCTTGACGCCCTTGAGATGATAATGAAGCTAAGAGCAGCACACTCGGACTCCAACGGAAGATTTATGGGAATTAATGTCTTCAATGGAAACATCGAGGATATGCTGAACCTCGGAATAATAGAGCCCGCAGCCATCAAGCTCAATGCTATAAAGGCCGCTACAGAGGCAGCAACGATGATCCTCAGAATAGACGATTTCATAGCAGCCAGCAAAGCAGGAGCTGGGAAGGAAGGGGCCGCTCCTGGCAAGAAGGAAGGAGAGGAAGAGGAGAAGAAGGAAGACTGAAGCAAACTGTTTTTATCCAGACTTTTTTATTCAATCGAACCTTTCGCGATCTTTTCTATGTTCGATTTTCAGCGCATCCTGTGCTATTTTCAAAATAGCTTTAGCAGAGTCCAATGGAGAGGTTGCGGATGTATTGATTACAGCAACTTTCTCCTCACCGTAGCATTCTGAAGCCTCATCCTCAATTTCTCCCATTTCCATGGCCTCTAAATTTTCTTGTATCTTATCATCGCTCCATCCTCTATCTCTGAGCCTTCTTTCTAGCGAATCCCTGTCCATTCTCAGCACGATGACGGAGCTCACAAGTTCCTTGGGAAGAATGCATGAAAATATTGAGAATACAAAGAGAACTCCCTCTGTTTCCCTCACCCTCCTCTCCAGCCACTTCATCAGATATTCCTCGTCATAAATATGGGATAGCCTTCTGGCATCATACATGGAGAACATACCAAGCTTTTTAGCCTCCTCGTCTACTTCTATAACATTCTTTTCTTCAAGCATCTTTCTCAGTTCACCTGCTATAGTGCTCTTCCCAGTTCCAGGATACCCAGCAATTACTACAGCTTTACCCAAAAAGCTCCACCTTTCATTTCAAAGCTTTATCTTGGGAAAAAAATAAATCCATTGTGCTGCAAGAATAAAGCGTGATTTCTCATGCACGGCTGGTGGGGAAAAGTTCTAATAGTGGATTTGAGCAGAGGAAAGAGCACAGTTCTCTCTCCTTCCCAGGAAACATATATCAACTTTATAGGTGGTAGGGGATTAGCAGCAAGACTTCTCTGGGACCTAGCCCCCCCAGGAGTTGATCCCCTCTCTCCCCACAACCCCCTCATCATCGCATCTGGTCCTTTAACCGGTTTGCCTTTACCGAGCAGTGGTAAGCTCGTTGTGGCCTCGAAGAGCCCCCTGACAGGTGGGTATGGAGATGGCAACATTGGAACGATGGCCAGCTACCACCTCAGGAGAAGCGGCTTCGATGCTATAGCTATCATGGGATCCTCTCCATATCCATCATACCTCTACATAGAAAGAGGAAAGGTGGAAGTGCTTAAGGCAGATGGAATCTGGGGACTCGATACATTCTCAGCCGAGGAAAAGCTCAAGATGGAGCACGGTAAGGATGCAGGCATTCTCCTAATAGGACCAGCCGGTGAGAACAAGGTAAGGTACGCTACCATTGTCTCACAGAAGGGAAGAAGCGGAGGAAGGCCAGGTATAGGGGCAGTGATGGGAAGCAAGAAGCTCAAGGCAATAGTCATTAGAGGAAGCAGTGAGCCAAATCTCTACGATGGAAAAAAGCTGGCAGAAACAGCCAAGGAAGCCTACACTGCCGTATTGAGGAGCACCGGATATAGATCGTGGATAGCCCAGGGAACCATGTCAACTATAGCTTGGAGCAACGCAGCTGGGGTTCTGCCAACAATGAACTTCAAAGAAGGAACATGGGAGGAGAGCGAATCGATAGGGGGGGACCTCATGGAGAAAATAAAGAAGGAGAGGAGAGGGTGCCCCTACTGCAACATGCAGTGCGGAAACGTCATAGAGGACAATTCCTCCAGAGATAGCGAGCTTGACTATGAGAATGTTGCGATGCTTGGAAGCAACGTTCTTCTGGGCGATCTCAGAAAAGTAGCTGAACTCAACAGAATAGCCGATGAAATGGGAATGGATACTATAAGTCTTGGGAATAGCCTCGGATATTACATGGAGGCGAGCGAGAGAGGCTTAGTTGATGATAAGCTTGAGTGGGGAGACTTCAGAGGGATGAAGCTTCTTGCCCTAGATATAGCGCACAGAAGGGGCTTAGGAAGCTTTCTAGCTGAGGGTGTAATGAGAATGGCAGCATCGCTTGGAAACGATGGAGAGGAGTTCTCTATGCACGTCAAGGGACTGGAGGTCTCAGCTTACGACTGCCATGCTGCTCCAGGCATGGCACTATCCTATGGAACTTCCCCGATAGGAGCCCATCATAAAGATGCATGGGTAATAAGCTATGAGGTAAGCACCGACAGACTATCTTACTCAAGAGATAAGGTAGAGAGAGTGATTTACCTTCAGACAATCAGAGGAGGGATGTTTGAGGCCCTCACTACATGCAGGTTCCCATGGGTAGAGCTGGGGATTGACCTTCAGTACTATCCTAGAATGCTATCGCAGGCTACAGGCATTACCTGGACTATGGACGATTTGGCAAAGGCAGCAAACAGAATATATACACTAATAAGGGCATTCTGGATAAGAGAGAGGGACTCGTGGAGCAGACAGCTCGACTATCCTCCCCTCAGATGGTTCAAGCATCCGCTTACAAAGGGGAACCTTGCAGGAAGAAAGCTCGATCTAAAATCCTATGAAGACATGCTATCAGCATACTACAGTATGAGGGGATGGGATGAAAGAGGAGTGCCTAAAAGGGAAACCCTAATTAGCCTTGGCCTAGAATTCACCATACCCATTCTCGAGAGCACAGTAGGGCTGAAATGATGTCCTCAACATTCTCAGGGGAAGGGAAAAAAGTTAGGAACAGGCTATTCCTACTGGCTCTTCTAATATTTTTTTCCTTCTTCCTTCTCTATATTCTCAGGGCACCTCAAATATTGCCCGAACAGATAAGAGAAAAGTACATCGAGTATTTCCACTACATAGAGGCAGCAGTCTCAATAGCTCTCGGTATTATAGTCATACAATCAATAGCATCCATCACAACATCCAGACTCAAGGAACTTGGCCCAAGCGCTTTTGTTGCTAGGAACATCATAATGATACTGGGATACATAGCAATAGCATTTATAGCCCTTTCCTTCTTCGAAATAACAGGAGTTATTTCCCTGGCTGGTGCAACATTTTCAGGCCTCATATTCGGGTTCGGTCTTCAGCCAGTCATGGCAAACTTCTTTGCAGGTCTCATTCTTCTCTTCACAGGTCATCTAAAGCCAGGAAAGGTCGTCAAGGTAAGTGGAACATCGCTTCCAATAAGCATTGTTGCTTTCCCTCCATACAAGCTCTTCAGCATAAACGAGTACATGCCCAGCATAACTGGAACCGTAGTCGAGATAGGCCTAATGTTCACGAAGATACTTTCAGCTCATGGAGAGCTTGTGAAGATACCGAACAATATACTTCTCACATCAGGAATAGTTAGGGAGGAAATAACTGAGGAGAAGAGAGTTAGAATACGGTACGAGATCCCAATAAGCTGCGACCCAGAGAGCACTCTTTCTGAGCTGGAGGGGCAACTATCATCCGAGAGTGATATCGAAATATACATAGAGGAACAGAGCGACAAGGGTTTTTATATACTGAACATCTCTGCTAGAGTCCCCCCACACGAGAAGCTCATGAAGTACAGGTCAAGGTTGCTAGCAAAAGTAATAAAGGCGCACAGATCCCTGCTGCAGAAGGGAATTTGTGAGCAGAAGCAAAGCACCTAGAATCAACAAACATTTATCCTTTCGATATCATAAAATAAATGGAAAATAGGTGGCTCCGAACGAGAATTGCGCTTGTCTCTGCAAATAGAAGCGGAGGAGCTTATGAACAATCATTTGGAGTTAACTTTCCTCCACTGGCAGCAGCTAGCTTGGCTGCAGTAGCACATGAGCAGGGATATGAAGCTAAGCTGTTTGATGCCTCACCCCTTCACATAGGCAACAGCCATCTTGCTTCTCTGATACTCGAATATGATCCCGACATATCCGCGTTCATAGTAAACTCATCGAGCTCGGCAGGGTCGAGCGCTGAGGTAGCTCGGATGATCAAGAAGAGCGGTCAAATTATAGTTGCTGGAGGTCATCATGCCACCTTCGCATATCCTTCCCTCCTTAAAAAAGGATTCGATGTTGTTT
The DNA here is from genome assembly GCA_038734945.1 of Fervidicoccaceae archaeon. Taxonomy (NCBI): domain Archaea; kingdom Thermoproteati; phylum Thermoproteota; class Thermoprotei; order Fervidicoccales; family Fervidicoccaceae; species Fervidicoccaceae archaeon. The sequence goes on from JAVYOA010000001.1 coordinate 193,828, forward strand.
TTCTGGGAGAGGGCGAAATCTCATTCTCCCGCTTCCTTTCTAGAATAAAGAGAGGTGAGGAGTGGAGAGATTTAGTTGGGATAGCATTTCTCGATGGAGGAAAGCCTGTAGCTACAGGAAAGGCACCAATGGTTGAGAGACTAGACGAGCTTCCCATGCCAAAATTCGAAATATTCAACAGGGATAACTACAAAATGGGTATATTCGATCCAGATGGGAGCGTCATAACAATTGAGACATCAAGAGGATGTCCCTACAATTGCGAGTACTGCTCGGTAACGAGGATGTGGGGAGCCAAGTGGAGGCTGAAGAGCTTCTCGAGGGTTATAGAAGAGCTGAAGAAGGTCAGGGAGCTTGGCTATAGATGGGTCTTTTTTGTCGATGACAACTTCATAATTCCTCTCAAAAGAGCAGTCGAGGAGAAGATAAGGCTCCTTCAGGAGATGATAAAGACCGGGCTTAACTCGCTTCACTATATAGTTCAGCTTAGGGCAGACTTCGTTGCCAAGAACAATTGGCTTCCGAAAATGCTCAAGGAAGCTGGAGTCAAGGTTGCATTTCTAGGCATTGAGTCTGGAGACATGGAAACTCTAGCTCGGATGAGGAAGAACCTCTCTCTGGATCTCTCCACAAGAGCCGTCAGCATGCTTTCTCACTCTGGTATAATTGTTCATGGAGGCTTTATCCTTGGAGCACCGCATGAGGGATATGCTGCGATAAAAAGGACAATAGACTTCGCTACCTCACTCATTAACTATGGACTCGACTCAGCACAATTTTCAATATACACTCCCCTTCCTGGCACAGAATCATTTGAAAAAGCTCTGATAAACGGTGATCTGCTAACACTGGATTGGGATCTCTATGACATCCTCCACCCAGTAATGCGCACCAAACTATCTCCCCCCATCCTCTTCTTCATTCAGAGGTTTGCCCAGTACTACTTCTTTCTAAGAAAAGGAATATGGAGCCTAGCAAGAGGAAGGCTCTTCTCTGAGCCAAAAACAGAAAAGGATAAGCTGCTTCATGCTGGAACGAAATTTTTATTCAAGAACATCCCAAGGAACATCTTGGGCCTTCTAGCCCTTCCGCTATCATCTTTTACCCTATTCTTGAAGCTCAGAAGAGGGATGAGCAGAGAGGAAAAGGAGGAGCTCAAGGACATTGCTCAAGCAGAAACTGTTCTCTCCCCAACATTTGCTGTGTTCATAAAGAGGAAAAAGGCATATAGCCTAAGTGGGCGAGAAAATGATGGTAGCAGAGCATGGAGAAGAAAGAGGGACTGAAGAAGCTGCTCATTAGCTTCACTCTAGCAAAGCTAGCACTACTTCTGCTCGCAGTTTCTCTCTCAGGCTTCTCGATCGAAGCGGCGATGACAAGATGGGATGCTGAGCACTACATAGAAATAGCGCTGACGGGTTACTCCTCTCCCGAGAACTTCGCATTCTCACCCTTCTTTCCCATTCTGATAAGGCTGGTCAACACTGTTGTTGGCATTCCATGGCTATCAGCTTCCCTGATCTCCAACGCCTTCAGCTACACAGTTATCATTCTCATATACTTCCTCTATGGAGAAAGAACAGCCTACATACTTGCATTCTTTCCAACTTTTCTTGCTTACACACTTTTCCCCTACAGTGAGGCAGTCAGCCTGACGTTCATAGCCCTGACGCTCCTCCTGTCCAGGAATGGAAGGAACACACTAAGCTCCATGCTTTCCTATTCCATTTCAATACTCACATCCTATGCTACGGCAATAACTCTTCCTTCCTTCCTATTCCTGAAAAGAAGGAAGCTTGTCCTAATACCCATAGCTGTTGGAATTGCTATTCTGACCTTCTTCTTCTTGGAGACAGGAGATCCCCTTTACTACTTCAAGGTTGAGGGGACGTACTGGGGAAGCGACATAACAACTCCTTGGGGACAGGCTGAGTGGATTCTTCATGGCTGGTTCACTTCTCAGTCCTGGAGGCTTGGCCCTCTCAACCTCCCACCGACATACTGGCTGGCTAGAAATATAGCATTTGAGCTCTTCTTCATAATTTCCACTGCCTTCCTAGCGCTGAAGGGGAGAAAATTCGAGCTTACATTCTCCTCTTTCATTCTCATCCAGGTACTCTGCATTACGGGAGTTCCAGCAATCTCCGTTCCAAGGCTCATTTTGAGGGCTCTCCCCTCCTTCTATGGAGCATCTCTCTTCATTAAGGAGCACACAAAGCTGTATTGTGCGTCCTCCTTTCTAGTGTCCATCCTAGTGGTATCACAGCACGCACTCTCGTTCTTTGCCTAGAGAAGCTTCCTCAACTCTCCCTCAATCCTCCTCAACTCTTCCTCATTGATTATCCCTTCCCTCATTGCATCGTCTAAGAGGAGCATCAAATCCTCATCATCCAAATTCCTTCTTCTTGCGATCTCTGCGAGCCTCCTAGCAATATCTTCGGGATTGCTTCTACTTTTGAGGCTCTCAGCAATCTCATTCCTTAGGGCTATCCTATCTTCGAAATAACTTCTCAGCTCTCCTCCTGCTAGATCTAGATCCCTCACAAGGAATTCCTTAGCCGCAATGTAGAACCTCCTAACTCTAGCAGGCCTTCTCGTCCTTCCAAGATAGAATATCGGGGAGTAATCCTTTAATTTCCACATTCCTCCCTCAAAATCCCCAATAGCATACGCTGCCTCAACCCTACCCAAGAACAAGTCATGATCTCCAACATTCAGGACATTTACTTTCTCAAGCTCAAGTGCAGCAGAGGCTTCTGCAATGAGAGGGGCCCCAGTTTTCTCCCCTCTAACTATTCTGAACCCCCCTCTTTCCAGCTTCCCTCTCATAAATCTCTCGGAAACATCTCCAAGAAAAGGCATCTTATCGACGAATTTGAAATCGAGAAAGTTCAAGCCAAAGACCTTGGAGTTTTTGAGAAGCCTGTAGGTAAATCTCTCTGGAGCAACCGCTACTGCAACTAACATAGGATTGAAGGAGACCTGAGTCCACCAAGCTGCTAGCATCCCTCCAACTCTCTTTTCTGCCTCAGCAGTTATGACTGTTGGCTTCACGGGATAGAGAAGCCTCTCAACATCCCTAATATCCACGCTCTTCCAAAGCAAGACGCTCACCATGAAAAAATCAATTGTGACAGCTTATATATAATTGAAGCTATATATGCAGAATGAGGGGATCTTCTTGAGCTTCGTTGGTGAAATGCATGAATCTTCAGCTCACATTTGGAGGAAGTTCATTCCGCATACTTTTCTTAGAAAAGTAGCAGATGGGAGCATAAAAAGGGAGGAGTTCCTCACCTGGCTTTCCCAGGACTACCTTTTTGTTAAGGGTGCAATAAGATTCATGCTAGCCTTAGCCTCAAGAGCTCCCGACAGCCATATGCTCTTTCTCCTGGAGGCAACTCACGGAATAAGCAGGGAGCTCTCAATGTTCAAAAACACTGCAGAGAGGCTCGGAGCAGCGCTCAGGGAGGAGGAGAACCTAATAACAAATTCTTACGTATCATTCCTTCTTTCTGTAGCCCACACATCATCCTATCTGGAAGGACTAGCGGCCCTATATTGCGAGGAGAGGGCATACTATGAGGCCTGGAAGTGGGTGAAAGAGAACACAGATATGCGGAAAAATCCATATGCAGATCTCATTTCCTACTGGTCCTCAGATGACTTCAAAAAATACGTTAATAGGCTTGAGGAGATGCTGGAAGAAGCAGCATCGCATGCAGGAGAGCTGGATAGAGAGAGGGCAAAGGAGATATATAGAAAAACATCCGAATTTGAACTGGCGTTTTGGGAAAGCGTGATGGGCCCGGAGGGATTTGAACCCTCGACCACCCGGTTATGAGCCGGGCGCTCTGACCGGGCTGAGCTACGGGCCCGCAGAAATAACTTTCTAAAAATTACCTTATATTTGTTTTTCCCTTTAGCCAAGCCTAACAGGAATAGAGGGCGAGGAAATAAATATCTCCGCAGCTCTCTTCTCTTCAACTAATCTGATACCCATGGAAAGGGCTCTTATCAAGATCCCGGAGCTCTCGGCCATCAGCAATTTCTTTCCCATTTCCCCATCGATCTCCCAGCATGGCCTGAACTCCTTGGCCCAATCAAAAGGGGCAATAAAAACTATAGCAGCCCTCCCTCCATTTTTTACAATTTCGATCATTTCATCTACATGTCTTCTCCCTCTAATGCTTGGAGCATCTGGATAGCATGCAGAACCTTCTCCTCTTTCAGCGGCAGCGCTCTTGAGCTCCACAAACATCCTCCCTTCCCTGCACTCAATCTCATAGTCGAGCAAAGATCTTCCAACCTTTGCCCCCCTTCTATCTATCCTGCATCCCTTCAGAAAGGGGATGAGTTCCATAGATAGAGCAGCCTCGAACGCTCTTTCCTGCACTTTCGTATCAACTAATACTGCACCCCTTCCAGACCTCCCAAACGATGCCAGGATCCTTGCTCTAGTTTTTTCTCCAGATGTTTTCAAGCAAAGAGACTCCGCTCCTGGGAACACGAGATCCTTCAGCCTTCCACTGTTGCTTAACCAAGCAGTGAAAAACTTCCCATCCATTGAAACTGTGACCGAGAATCTGCTCAGTCTCTCTAATACAGTGCAGTGCTTCACTTCTTCAAAGCTCAGTAGCACTCCTTTCCTCAGCCCGCACCACCGCCTCTTTCAGCGCCTTCTCTAACCTCCTCCTGCTTTCCATATCAACAAGGAAGAACTTGGTCTCATCTATGAGTCTTCTATCAACATCAACCTTGTGCCTTAGCCCAGGAAGTATTGCATCAGGATAGTCTAGCGTCGATATCAATGAAAAGATATACTCCATGACTCTCAGAAGCATCCAGGAAGCATCCATGTTCCCCCTCTTGACCTCCTCCAGTACGAGTCTCCTCAGCTCTCCTATGAGATCGGCGAGACCTAGAACATAGGGAACAGGCCCAACCCCCAACTCTCTTGGAGATGGGATCCTCCTCTCCTTGAGCACATGGTATAGAGCCTCTGCCTCAACATACTCCGCGAGAAATCCATCCATTGCTGCAGAGCGGAGCAGCTCCTGATGACCCTCAATTTTCCTTAGGAGCTCCGAGGAAGCCTCTCTCATCCTGCTCATTTCCTCCTCAGCTCTCTCTACCTCCCCCGCTATCATTTTTGTTATAGCCCTCCCTGAGAGCCTAACGACTTCCCTTCCAAGGCTGAGCATTTCCTCCCTAGCTGCATCTGCCTCATCCAGCGATCTCCTTATCTCCTCAAAAATGCTCTCCATATTTTCCTGCAATCATCCCAGCCTCCATGAATCTGCATATTTTCTCTGTTCCTCGCTCAGCCTATCAATTTCTATTCCCATCGCCTCCAACTTCATTGATGCAATCTCATAATCAACTTCCTTGGGAACACTAAGAAGCCTCCTCTCCAATCTCTCCGACTCAGCAATCAGCTTTACCGCAAGTGCCTGGTTTGCAAAGCTCATATCCATAACTTCGCTGGGATGCCCCTCTGCCGCAACTAGGTTCATCAACCTTCCCTCCCCAACAAGGTAGAGCCTCTTTCCACCTTTTACTCTGTACTCCCTGAGGTTTTTCCTCACCTCTCTCCACCCCTCAGCGTTCTCCTCCAGCTCCTTCACGCTAACCTCAACATTGAAGTGTCCGCTGTTCCCCAGGACAGCTCCATCCTTCATTTTTTTCATATGCTCCCAAACAATCACATCCTTGTTGCCCGTAGCCGTTATGAAAACATCCCCTAGCTCGGCAGCTCTCGCCATGGGCATTACCTCATAGCCATCCATAGCAGCTTCCAGGGCTCTGACAGGATCCACTTCCGTCACGATCACCCTTGCTCCCATACCTCTTGCCCTGGCTGCTATGCCTTTTCCAACCCATCCATACCCGGCAACCACAAGTACTTTTCCAGCCAGAAGCATGTTCGTTGCTCTCAAGAGCCCATCTATTGTGCTCTGCCCAGTACCATACCTGTTGTCGAACATATGCTTCGTCAATGCATCGTTCACTGCAATCACTGGGTAGAGGAGCAACCCCTCCCTCTCCAGAGCCCTCAGCCTCATTACCCCAGTTGTGGTTTCCTCAGTTCCCCCCCTCACCCTTTCGGCCTTATCCCTAGCTTTCTCATGAAGGTAAGCATGAAGATCTCCTCCATCATCGATTACAATGTCTGGAGAGCTCTCTGCAATTATAGAGATAGCCCTGAAGTACTCCTCCTCACTCTCGCCTCTTTTCGCAAACAGATTGACATCCTCATCAACCAAGGCAGCAGCAACCTCATCCTGTGTTGATAGAGGATTGCTGGCGGCCAAGTATACCTCCGCTCCCCAAGCCTTCAGAGTCCTAATCAGAACTCCAGTCTCCTTTGTTACATGAAGACAGGCAGCAACTCTCAAGCCTCTCAGGGGCTTTTTCCCCTCGTACTTCTTTCTCAGCCCAACCAGTACCGGCATGTTCCTTTCTGCCCACTCCAGCTGAAGCTTCCCCTCATCTCTTTTTTCCAGGTCAGCTATCCAGAACTCCGGCAATCTCCCTCACCAACTTTCTTATTTCTCCGTGCAACTAATAAACTAGAGGGGGTAAAAGTGCAAATACGCATATCCATGGCCATGACAGCAGATGGAAAAACAGCAGATGAGGAGGGGGAGTGGTATCCTCTCTGTCCATATGAGAGGGAGAGGCTCTATGCACACATGAGGTGGGCTGACGCAATAGTTATAGGAGCGGAAACTGTGATGAACACAGATATCTCCTTCATGCCTCCAGGCTCTAGGGGTAGACCCCTTAGAGCAATTATAGATCCTTCACTCAGAACAGACCCCTCAAGAAAAATCTACTCATCGAAACGGGGGCCGCTAATTGTGATGGCTGAGAAGGGAGCTCTTGAGGAAAAGAAGGAGAAGGCTAGCTTGTTGAGGGAGATTGGAGCAGAAGTAGTAGCAATGGAGGAGAGAGATGGTAGAATAAGCGCCAGGGATGTTGTTGCCTTGCTCGAATCGAGGGGGCTGGAGAAAATTCTTGTGCTGGGGGGAGGGAAGACGAACTATCATTTCTTCAGAGAGGGACTTGTAGATGAATACTATATTACGATAGTTCCCAGAATACTTGGAGGTTCAAAGTACTCTCCAGTGTCTGGCGAGGGCTTCAGATTTCCTGGGATTGAGCTGAAGCTGGTAGAGCACAAAATTTGCGAATGTGGAAACGAGATAGTGCTCAAATATGTTCTTGCTAGACGACTCTAATTCCGTTTATCTTCTTGCTCTGCCAAGAGTACCTTCTAATTCTCTTCGACCTGCCGAAGCCACATGCTGCACAGTAACCCTTGGCAACATTGAAGCTATGCCTTCCACATCTCCTGCACCTTATATGCGTGTAGCTCCTCGAGTGCTTCCCCATCGATGTTGTTCCCTTTACCACTGAAGCTCACCCTCTCACAGGCCTGAAGCAGGAGAGACAATTATTACATTATCTCCTCTTATTATCACGGTTCCAAGCTTCCTTGGCTGGCCATCCGGGTACAGCTCCTCCGCATCCTCGAGCACTATATTCAGATGATGATCGTAGCTTTTCAGCTTCCCCCTAACCTCTTTATTTCCCTTCAGCTTAACAAGCACGATCTGTCCTACAGAGTTCGACAGTATTTTTTGGGCAGTATCACTCATCACACTCACCGCACGAGCCAAACAATGCTCAAGGATTTTAATCGCTCATAACGAATTAATAAACATTAGCCGAGCTGATTGTGAAAATGAAGAGGCACTTCCTCTCAAAGAAGGATAGAGAGCAACTCCTTTTGCTTCTAGAAAAGAAGCTCAAGATATCATCCCTTCCGGAAAGCGTCGAGGTTATGGAGGATGAGGAAACGAAGTGCTATATATTTAATGGAACTCCAGCAATTTGCATTCTCGACAATGAGCCAATACCGCTTCTCAAGTGGCTCCTCAAAAGCAGCGGACAAAAGCCCTCCATACCGAGAATAGTAGTTAATATGGGGGCCGTGAAGCCAATAGCCAATGGAGCAGACCTTATGGCTCCAGGCATTGTGAAGATCGAGGGAAGCTTTCCAAAGGGTTCAATAGTACTAGTTGTTGAGGAAGAGAGAGGAATTCCCATAGCAGTAATGAGATCACTCCTCTCCTCCGAGGAAGTTTCGTCCATGAAGAAGGGAAAGGTTGCAGAGAACATCCACCATATTGGAGACAAGCTCTGGAAGGAGCTATAGAAGGAGCAGGGAATCCAGGTTCGAGGGAGCATATATCCTTGCTCCAGAGAGCCATCTGAGCACGTGCTTCTTCCTTTCAATGGCTGAGGCGAGTTGCGCAATTGCTGAGGGCTCTCCATGATTCAGTACAATGTTCCTGGGCTTAGGCTCGATGTTTTCAAGAAATGACAGCAGCTCCCCTCTATCGCTATGCCCGCTGAACCCCTCTACGGAGTGAACCTCCATGTTTATCTTCAGAGGAACCAGCTTTCCCTCGCTGTTCATCAGCATTAGCTCTCTCTGCCCATCCTTTATCTTCCTCCCCAATGTCCCCTCAACCTGGAAGCTCACGAAGACCAGGGAGTTCCTCTGATCCTCTGCTAGTAGCTTCAAATACTCTACGCTCGGTCCACCGTTTAGCATTCCACTTGTAGCTAGTATGACAGATGGTCCACCTTCCGCGATCTCCATCCTCATGTCTCTATCCTGCACAACAATGAAATTCTCATTGTAGAAAGGATTTTCACCTGAATGTATTGCCCTCTCGACACTTGGAGACATGAGCTCGGGATAGTGAGTGTGTATTGCAGTTACCTCCGTTACCATTCCCTCTATGTAGACAGGCATTGGCTGAAGAGCCCCACTTTTCAAAGCCTCAGATATTATGAGCATTATCTCCTGCCCTCTTCCCACGGACATTATTGGAATCAGAGTCTTTCCTCCTCTCTCTGCAGTTCTTTTTATTATGGAGAGAAGATTTGCCTCAGCCTCGCTCCTCGAGGGAAGCTTTGTTTCTCCATATGTGCTCTCCATTATTAGGGTCTCAACCCTCGGGAACTTGTCTACTGCCTTGCTCAGTAGCCTCGTGTGAGCATATTTGAAATCTCCCGTGTATACTATGTTGTGTAGTCCGTTTCCTATGTGCAGATGAACCATTGCCGATCCCAATATGTGACCAGCATCATAGAGAGTCAGCCTCACATCTGGAGCTATATCAGTAACATCTCCGTAGTCGACCGTTATCGTATGGAGAATCTCCTTCTTAACCTCCCTCTGAGTGTATGGGGGCATTCTACCCTCTCTGGTCATTATATCGAGATAGTCCAGCTGAGTCAAGACCATTATATCCCTTGTAGCCTTCGTGGTATAGACGGGACCATTGTAGCCATATTTGAACAGTAGGGGAAGCATTCCAACATGGTCCAGATGAGCGTGGGATATGACAACAGCATCTAGCTCTTCCAGTCTGAGCTGCTCAACGTCGAATCTGGGAGCCATATCAGGAAAGCTGTTTGCCCCTGGGCCCGCTCCTGCATCCAGGAGCACTCTGCTCTCCTCCGTTTCAACGAGAATAGCAGATCTTCCAACTTCCTGGAACCCCCCCAGAGCTGTTATTCTAACCCCCCTTGTTTTGAAAAGAGGATCCCTGTGAATTCTTTCCCCTATGCTTCTTAGAAAGCTCTTCCTGTAGCTACTTTCTCCTATGAGCTGTGATAGAATGCCGTCGAGAATTTTGGAAGAAGTTGGTGGAGCCCTTATTATAACTGGCCTCCAGCCAGTCCTTATTATTATATCTCTCCTTATGTTTCCTCCCTTTCCAATAACAAGACCAGGTTTCTCTGCTTTTATTATAACATCCCCGAGGACATCGTCGAACTCAATTGCCTTTATCTCGGCCTCCTTTGGGACAAGCTCCATTATAGTCTTCTTAGCTTCCTCTTTCTGCTTTCTTATTTCTGGATCGGTTCTTATGACCACTCTCTTCCTTATCGTCCTGGCTATCTCCTTTATTACCCCCATTTGTTCCAACAGTATGCCGGGATTCTTCACATATATAGCTATTTCTGGCCCCTCGAACTCTATGGAAGTCATCATTGCTTCTTGCGGAACTAGGGATATTATTGAGTTCCTGAGCTTTGCTATTGAGCTAGCTTTTTTCGAATTGCTTGAATTCATAATCACGCACTCTCTCGCAAACGTCGAACTTATTTTCCAGCCAGAAAATGACGGCTGGAAACGATCAAGGAGTCGATATTGAAGGATCAATGCTTGTTATCATGCTTTCGCAAAATATCCTTTTATTCTTTTCCCCTTTATATTTCCAAAGTCTGAACCAAAAATCCTATCCAACAGACTAGCTTTTCTATAAAGCTGACATGAGGCTTCTCTCTCTCAATCGATTAGCATCAACATTCGAGTCCACCATTCTCTTCGCTCCCTGAAAGAAATGTTTTGCAAAACATTCTTCCTTCTGAAAGGAGGGAAAAATATCAGGATTCTGGATCAAGTCGCATGGGCATAGTTAAAACTGACCTCCTCTCTGCCCTGGGGGCCGGGGATATGCTTTTTGTCTTTCTCAATATGGTGTGTGCTCCCACCAGGTCTGCGTTGAAAGCAAACTGTTCATCGCTTCTGAAAAATGCAGGGTGTCTTTCATTAAATATTTCCAGCCCTTTCTCGAACAGAAGAACAACCCATGTATGGTGCTTCTTATCAGCTCCAATCTATCCATTGAGAAAGGTTAACTATTCGATTTCACTGCTCTCAGGAAGCATGTTCAGCCGAGCTGCTGCCTCACCCCAAGGTGTTAGGGCTGGGTATCCCCTTCCCCTCTTCTCAACGAGGCCGATCTTTCTCAATCTGGAAATCCTATTGATAACTGTTTTCTCCCCAATGTGCAGCTTAGCAGCAATTTCCTTGTATGATGCCCTAGGAGACTCAAGAATTGCCTCTAGGATCTCTCCATCCTTTGTACCGAATCTGTTTATTATAAAGTCTATAAAACCATATGGTATTCGAAGAGTTTCTGGACTGCCTTCTATGGCGCTCTCGATGCTGAACTTTTGCCCAGATGCCAAAGCAGAAAGAAGAACGAGAACCGATGCGCCTCTCATCCCTCCTCCAAGCTCAAGTATTAGATGTCTGTCCCCACATTCCTTCTTAATTACCTCTGTGAGCTTCACTATGCTTTCCCATGGTCTGTCAAAGTTCATATGAATTGTCGTCACGAGATTGTTGTCAAGACCAAGCTTGCTAGCAAAATGTTTGAACTCTTCTATGGCCTTAAGCGATGTAGGATTTTCAGGACCACTAATAATTATAATTTTTTCCCCTTTTTTCACATAGCTGTCACTTATGCGCCTGAGCCCCACATCTGAATGAAAGCCTATGTTTATGATAAAGCATCTCTCCATAGTTCCCACAATTCCCATTCTTTTCAGGGAAGTATTTAAATGCTTTAATAAATGACGTTTTCCTATAATAATGAGTATTCTTCGGCAGAGAGCTCTTGGAGCTATTTAAAAGCTTTTACAGTAACTAAGAGCTAAATATTCAATTTAGTGCATATTATTGAGCAGTAAGCGTGATTAGAATGTCCCTGAAGGACGTTCTTGAGAGAGCCAGAGAAAAATACAACCTCTATAGAAAGCCCGAGGCAACTGCTGAGATAGTTAGCATAGATGAAAAGGAAGGGGTAGCAGAGATTAAAATTGTTGGAAGCTTCTGTAGAACCTGTGGAGTCGATGACTGGATTGAGGACTTCAGGATTCTGCTAGAGGATGAGGGAATAACAGCAAAGCTTGAGGAGTACAGGATCGACTTCGAAGGCGAAGAAGCAAGGGCTAAGCTTAGAATAGAGTTGCCTCGAAGGATGAGGAGGCACTAGTTGTATTGCAGAAGCACTTCAAATTCTCACAGCAGCTAAGAGTGAAAGCGATAAGCATTAAGGGAATCATAGTAATGCTGAGGAAAAATTTTTGAGGAAAAATAAAAGAACGCAAAAATTTATGAAAAGAAGCTTTCTTTCTCAGGAGTGTGCCGTAACAGATATGATGGCGCTAGCTCCTGTTGGGGCAACAACCTTTATTGTGTAGACCTTTCCTGGAGTTATGGTGTTTCCTCCAGATGGTGTTAGGGAGGCAGATATCTGCTGCACCTGTCCCGAGCTTATTGTTATGCTCCCGGACTGCCCGCTAGCAATGAGAGACCCGCTCTGATTGTACACATAGATGCTGAAAGATCCGCTTAAGTCAGAGGAGCCTATGTTTCTAACGTAGAGACTAGCAACAGTCGTGCTCAGATCAGCAGCATCTATGGATATAGCGGAACCAACGTTTCCCGTGTTGAACTGTGTTGCAGAAGATGAGAGGCTGCTGACCCACACATACAGAACTGCTGCAGCTGCTATTGCTATGAGAATCAGGAGGAGGGTTGCAACTATTGGAGAAACCCCCCTCTTGACAAATCTCTTTCTCCCCATCAAAACATTCACCAATACTGCAATCAAAAATAAACGTGAGATTACAAAATAAATTTGATCCTGGTAAAACAAAAGTTTTCAGCGGAAAAAAATAATACCATTGAGCAGGGAAATCTCTCCTTAACATTGGGTGCTCAATATGAATTCTGTAACCATTGGAATAACAGGGGCCAGCGGAATAGTATATGGAATAAGGACTTTGGAAGAGCTTCTTGCCTCTGGAATGAATGTCTCTGTTATCTACACCAGCAGTGCTGAGAAAGTGGCTGAGTACGAGATAGGCAGGGATCTGAAGGATATCCTGGAAGATCTATCGAAACGAAGCACTGGAAAAATGAAAGTTTACAGGGATAGAGATCTGGATGCTCCAATAGCGAGCTCCAGCAATATGGACGAAGCAGTTATAGTTGTTCCCTGCAGCATGAAGACCCTTGCTCAGATAGCATATGGCATTTCCAATAACTTGATCGTCAGAACCTCATTGAACGCGTTGAGAATGAAGAGACCCCTCGTTCTGGTTCCGAGGGAAACCCCGCTTGGCTATGTGGAGCTGAGAGCCATGCTCAGAGTCAGCGAGGCAGGAGCTATTGTTCTTCCAGCAATGCCTGCTTTCTATATAAGGCCAAAGAGCATAGATGACATGGTGAACTTCATTGTTGGAAAAGTCTTCGACACTCTCGGACTGAAGCACTCTCTCTACAGAAGGTGGGAAGGAAAAAGCGATAAGGAGGGGAGGTTCTGAGCTAAGCTGTTTAAAAACCTGATGAGCCGAAGCATTTTAACCTGTGTGATGAAAATATTAACTGCCCTGCCGAGAGAGAGCTCCGAGTAGACCCGAGAGAAGCGGGACTGTGATTCGGAGTGTTGTCGGCAGGGCAAAAGCTGGTGATATGCCGATGCCTGAGAGCGCCCTCAGCTTCGAGGGTGTTAGAAAGACCTTCTCCAAGAAAATTGCTCTCAATGGCGTTAGCTTCTTCGTTGGAAGGGGAGAAATTGTTGCTCTTCTTGGTCCAAACGGCTCTGGAAAAACCACGAGCCTGAGAATAGCTGCTGGTCTCCTTTCTCCAGATGAGGGGAGGGCATTGGTATTTGGAAGACCTGCGGGAAGTGATGAGGCGAGGAGGATGGTTGCCTATCTTCCTGAGGATGCCGGCCTGTACGAGAGGCTTAGTGGGTGGGAGAACCTACTCTTCTATGCAATGATGTTCTTTGGAAGAGGAGAAAAGGCTCTAAAGATTGCGGAGGAAGGGGCCAAGCTTGCAGGCCTCGGAGAAGATTTGAATAGACCAACTGGGGTGATGAGCAAGGGTATGAGGAGAAGAATCGCCCTTGCCAGGACCTTAATGCTCAAAACTCCCCTCGTTTTGCTGGATGAACCCACGAGCGGCTTGGACGTCTTTTCAGCAGTTGAGGTTAGGAGGGTAATTAAGGAACATGCAGAGAGGACGGGGATCTCAGTTCTAATGAGCAGTCACAACATGCTGGAGGTGGAGAGGCTCTGCGATAGAGTTGTTCTCATGCATGGAGGAAAGGTGATTGCTGATGGGAGGCCAAGGGATATCGTGGAAATGCAGGGTGTAGGAGATCTTGAGGAGGCTTTCGTAAAAATTCTTGAAAAAGGGAAGTGAAGCTCTCCATGGATGTCTATGCAGTTCTTTGGAAGGAGCTGAAAGATCTATCAAGGGATAGGAGGACATTGATAGCTGTTGTTATCCTCCCTCTTCTCTCGCTTCCACTGCTCGGAGCAGTAACGCTCGCAGTTTACAGGACGCAGCCTATAGCATTTGCTTTAGTCAATGGGGACGGGAGCAGCATATCCAGTGAAATTGAGGATCAACTGAAACAGCTGATCCTCATCTCAGCTCAAGCTTCTGGTCAGAGAGCTGAGATCTATGAGGAGGGAAGCCTCGAGAGTGCATTGAAGAATCCGCTGCTCGACTATGTTGTTTACATCCCACCTGGCTTCGGAAAAAACGCGAGTAGTGTTGATTATGTTGCTTATCTGGAGGGATTCAAGAGAGCAGACACTGCGAGAGCCGATACTGCTCAGAGCATCTTCTTCAGCGCTGTCAGCTATCTCTCATCCTCAATAGCACAGCAGAGGATCGAGGTTCTACTGAAGGAAGCCAATTTGACGGCAGCCCCAGAGGTAATAATGCAGCCGGTTAGGGTCAAGCAGAGCTCATATGTTTCCGGGGGCGGACAGGCTCCTCCAAATGCTGAGGAGCTCAACTACACTGCAAGAATGCTTGCCTTTGCCCTCTTCTTCGTGACTACCCCCGCACTGAGCTACATGGTTGACAGTATTATGGGGGAAAAAGAGAGGAAGACGATAGAGTCCCTTCTTTCCCTCCCAGTCAGCAGGAAGTCTCTGCTCGGAGGAAAGATCATGGCGAGCAGTATAATAGGTATATTGGCAGGAGCGGCAGATGTGGCAGGAGTAGTTCTATATTTCTATCTCATATCATTGGCTTTTGGAGGCGGAGGCGTATTTCTAGACCTGGGCCTTATAGCAGTGCACAGCCTGGATGTTGCAATAACGGCTTTTGCCACCTGCGCTATGGTCTCCCCGCTCATAATAAGCTCGAGGAGCTCCAGGGGGGCAAATGCTACAACTGCAGCAGTAACTGGGCTGGCAATTATAATATTCTTCCTTGCCCTTCTAGCAGATGTGAGCAGGCTCCCATCATATGCCTACTACCCTCTCCTTCTGATCCCCTACATGAACAGTGTCATGGTTCTATTGTCCTATGTTCAGGGTTCAATGCTTTCCTTGGCGCTCCATCTTCTCCTCCTCTTAGGAGAGACTGCACTCCTCTACGCACTTGCCTTCAGAATGTTCAAGCCGGAGTCCCTTCTTATGCCTCCAATTGGAGAGGAATGAAAAGATTTTGCAAATATTTGTTGCAAATTAATGATAAAAACTATATAATCCTCTTGGATCTAGGAATTAGGGAGAATTAAGTATGGTGGGCTTAATGCTTGGCCTGTACCCATTTATGCTGAGTCTTGCTGACCCGGGCTCAGGGCCTTCAACGTCGAATCTCATTAGCTACATAATCGTTTTCATCATAATAGGAGCCCTGTTTGCTGTAATAAGGCTCGCATGTCCGCCTTGCAGAGAAGCACAGAGAGCGGAAGCCCCTCCGGCACAGCCACCGCAAGTCCCCATAGCTCCAGCAGCACCAGCGGAGCCCAAAGCACTAATTTCTCCAGAGTTGCTCGCAGCAGCTGTGGTAGCCGTGCATTCTTATTTGAAGAAGGAAAAAACAGAAGCTCCCTCTCAATTCATGAAAAACATGATCTCGAAGACCTCGGTTGCTGTGAGCGGATGGGTCATGAGCGAGAGGATGAATCCCCATTTCAGGGAGGATCCTCATTTCAGAGAGAAAATTCATTCCTAGCTGTGAGGTGAGATTGATTGAGCGAGTATAAGGTAAGGGTCAACGGTAAGGAATACATCGTGAGGATTTTGGGAGAGAAGGAAGGAAAAATCGAGGTTGAAGTTGAGGGAACAAGGCTGAGCGTTAGCGTCGAAGCGTTTGCCCAGTCCCGTGCAGAGAAAAATGAAACAATTCGGAGAGAGGCCCCATCAGCTTCCCAGCTAACTCCTCCAGTTCAGACTCCCGAAGTTTCAGCACAGGCAGCAGTCCCTAAGACCCCATCTCCTATAACTACAGTTCCATCTTCACAACCAGCTCCACCTGTAGGGGGAGTTGTGCTCAACAGAGTTCCCGGTAAGGTTAAGGAAATCAAGGTAGCTGAGGGACAGCGTGTAGAGGCCGGTCAAACAGTTGTTGTCATAGAGTCAATGAAGATGGACATAGAGATAAGGTCGAACAGGTCTGGGATAGTGAAGGCAATATACGTTAAGCCCGGTCAATTTGCTCAGAAAGAAGCTCCCCTACTTTTAGTTGAGTGAGCTAGAAGGGATAAGCCATGAACCTTTGGTTATTTGCTGTGTTGGTCTACATAGCTCTCTTCGTTATATCACTGACAATAGCATTCATAATCGATACCATCAGGATTTTCCTGAGAAGGGTCATGAGCAGAGGGAAGAAATAACATGATTCCAATCGATTTCTCACAGGCAATACCCCTATTATCACTTCCAACAGAAGAAATTCTCATAAGGCTGTTCCTCATAGTTGGAGGAATACTGGTCATCTATGGTGGGATCAAGGAAATACTTGAGCCCCTGATAATGATACCTTTTGGTCTTGGAGTTGCTTCGGCAAATGCTGCCTATCTAGCGCTGAAGGTCAATGGAGTAGTGCTCAACAATCCGCATGTTGCCTGGAACCTGACCGGGTATGAGTGGATACAGTACTTCTGGCTTCAACCCATCTACAATTTCACATTCATGACCGGACTCATCGCAGCTCTAGTCTTCATGGGAATAGGGGTTTTGACGGATATATCTTTTCTGTTAGCCCGTCCATATGTTAGCATGATACTGGCTGCTTTCGCAGAGCTGGGAACAGTTTTCACATTCCCAATTGCTACCTATTTGGGACTTACCCCGAAGCAGGCTGCATCCGTAGCACTAATAGGAGGGGCAGACGGTCCAATAGTGCTGTTCTCCTCAACAGTCCTAGCACCGGAGCTTTTCATACCTATAACCGTTGTAGGTTATCTGTATCTGAGCTTGCTATATCTGTATCACGAGAAGCTCGCTGAAATAGTGATACCGAAGTCTATGGCATCTAGGATTATGCCTCCATCTAGCGTTCAGGTCGGAAAAGCTGAAAAGATAGCCTTTGCAATAATAGTGCCAGTGCTGCTTAGCGCAATATTCCCATCAGCTTCTCCATTACTCCTCGCATTCTTCATTGGAGTATTGATAAGGGAGGTTGGCAATGAGAGATATGTGAAGCTGCTGGATGAAGTCATTCTGAGCGTCTCGACATTCTTTCTGGCTCTCGTCCTTGGAGTATCAACAACCAGCAGTGATATAATGGATCCAGTTGTTGGAAAGATATTACTCCTAGGAATTACAGCGCTTTTCCTATCCAGCCTTGGAGGAATGATAGGAGGAATAATATTGAGCTATATAAGCAAGGGAAAGCTGAACCCCCTACTTGGAGTGGCTGGAGTGTCATGCGTTCCCACAACCGCAAAGCTAGCACAGAAGCTCGCCTTTAAGCTGAACCCGGAAAACTACATGATAATGGAGCTAATGGGTCCAAATGTTGCCGGAGTTATTACCACAGCTATAGTTGCTGCTCTATATCTCTCTGCTCTCATGTGACTTTTTTGAGCGTAAAGGCAAAATTAATAATCTTTTGTTAAGATAAAAAATTTAAAAATTTATGCACGGAGATATGGATGGTGAATAGGATGGGAAAAGAGGAGCTTTACAAGCAGCTCATTTCTAAAAGGGAAGAGGCACTTCTAGGAGGAGGAAGAGAGGCAATAGATAAGCAGCACAAGGAAGGGAAGATGACTGCGAGGGAGAGAATAGAATACCTCCTCGACCAGGGAAGCTTCACAGAGATCGACATGTTTGTGACTCACAGAGCAACTGGATTCGGAATGGAAAAGAGATATGGACTTGGAGACGGCGTAGTAACAGGCTTCGGAAGGATAGGAGGGAGACCTGTATTCATAGCTGCCCAGGACTTCACATTCATGGGGGGAAGCCTTGGAGAGAAGCAGGCTGAGAAGATAGTAAAAACCATGAGAACAGCATTGAGTGTAGGAGCCCCAATGATATTTCTGAATGATAGCGGAGGAGCTAGAATTCAAGAAGGAGTTGACAGCCTAAAGGGGTATGGGGACATATTCTACATGAACGTTATGTCCAGCGGCATTATTCCCCAGATCGCAGCCATAATGGGTCCATGTGCAGGGGGGGCCGTTTACAGTCCAGCACTCATGGACTTCATATTGATGACGGATAGGACAAGTTACATGTTCATAACTGGTCCAAGGGTAGTCAAGGCCGCTCTAGGAGAGGAAGTTGACGAGCAGTCCCTTGGAGGAGCTGAGGTTCATGCTTCAAAGAGCGGCATAGCCAGCCTTGTAGGAAAGGATGATAGGGAAACTCTCGATTTAATAAAAAAACTCCTTAGCTACATTCCAAGCAACAATACAGAGGACCCCCCATACATAAAGACCGAGGATCCCATTGAGAGGCAGGACCAGGAGCTTGATGCTCTTCTTCCAGATGATCCTGACAAGCCATATGATGTGAAGGAGGTAATAGAAAAGGTATTCGACAGAGGCAGCTTCTTCGAGATATTTCCTCACTGGGCTCCAAATGCTGTTGTCGGTTTTGCGAGGCTTGGGGGTAGGACTGTAGGTGTAGTTGCAAATCAGCCAAACTACATGGGAGGATCCCTGGACATTGACTCAAGTGATAAGATAGCTAGGTTCGTCAGGTTCCTCGATTCATTTAACATTCCCATAGTAACATTCGTCGATGTTCCAGGATTCATGCCAGGAACTACACAGGAGCATGGCGGAATCATAAGGCATGGAGCAAAGATACTGTTCGCATATAGCGAAGCTACAGTTCCAAAGCTCACTGTTATATTAAGAAAAGCATACGGAGGAGCATATATAGCCATGGGGAGCAGGCATCTGGGAGCAGATTACGTTGTAGCATGGCCAACTGCTGAAATAGCTGTGATGGGGCCTTCAGGAGCAGTGGAGATTCTTTACAGAAAAGAAATCTCTCAGATAGCGGATGCCGAGGAGAGAAAGAGATTTCTTGAAAAGATAACACAGGAATACAAGGAGAAGCTGGCCACTCCGTACATGGCAGCAGCTAGAGGGTATATAGATGATGTTGTCCTGCCGAGAGAAACGAGGGAAAGGCTCTACAGGGCTCTCGAAGTCCTATCTACAAAGAGGGAAGTGAGGGTCAGAACCCCTCCGAAAAAGCATGGGAATATGCCTGTGTGAATTTTTATTTCAAAATTCCCGTTCTAGAGCTCTCTCTAGAAGAACAAGGATATCCTGCGGATGTTTAGCTACAGGTATTCCTCCAGCCTTGTCAAAGCTGCATTTTTCGCAGTATATGATCGATGGCCTGGGATCCTGAGCTGCAATGGATAGAGCATCCTCCTCGTTCTGCGAAACATAGATTCTTATTATCCCCTCTCTGGCAGAGAGCTTTCTGTAAAAGCCCTCGATGAGTATAAGGTCGCAGTTTGGAGAAGCATCTTGGATGAGCTTCAATGCAGTGTCTATATCTTCTTCGCTCTTTCTAGTCCTGAGGAACAGGGCATCAGGTGAAACGCCCACCACGGTCACAGCTCCAGCTCTTGTCAACCTATATGTATCGCTCCCCTCTCTATCCAGGAGCTCCCCAGGATGGTGTATGTGCTTGACAAAGGCAATGCAGAATCTCCTAGAAAGGGACGAGGCCAGATATTCAGCAAGCCTAGTCTTTCCAGACTTCTTCTTGCCAGTTATGGTGGCAATCCTCATGATTATCATGCCTCCTCCTTGCTCTTTTCCATGAGAGGGATCGAAAGGGCTTCTGGAGGTGAAAAGAGCTTTAGCTCTATCACTTCCCCCTCGTTCAATTTTCTTCCAGGCTCAATGAGGAAGAAGCCGTTTGCTCTGGTTATTGATGTGAGGAACAGAGATCCCCCATACTCCTTGGATATGGGCTCTGCCACATACTCTCCTCTATATTCAACTCTAGCTGTTCTGAATGTGAGCACCCCTGGCCTCCCCTCAACACCTCTCATGAGCTTCGCCCTAAGCTTCAGGTAGGGATCTTTGGTTCCATAGAAAGCACTGCTGAGCAATGGTATGACTATGAGGAGAAGGGAGGCCATAGCCGAGCCGATGTGTGCAGGAACAAGGAAAACAGGCTTTCCCCCAACAATCCCCATACCGCTTACTTTGCCTGGACTCACCTTTATGCCATGGAAAATAATTCTTCCTGCTTTGAGAAGCGCATCGTGGCAGGGATCATCCTCTCCAACAGATGCTCCACCAACAAGGATAATCGCGTCATAAAAAGAGGAAAGGGAGGAGATGGAGTTAGCTAATTTTTCAGCATCATCTGGAAATATACCAATATGATGAGGTTCAAATCCATAGGAAGACAGAAGGAAGAAGGGCAGAAATGAGTAGCTGTCAGGATAGGAGATTCCCTGGGCTTTTCTAGAGATCAGGTCGCTTCCTACAGCTGCTATCCCGATTATCGGCCTCCTGAGAACCCTTAATCTCGATCTCCCGAGCTCCATAACGAGAACTAGGTCTTGGGCTCTAAGGATCCTTCCAGAAGGAATTGCAATTTCCCCTCCCCTTCCATCGCTTCCCCTTCTAACGATCCCCTCCCCCTTTGGGATGGGCTTCTTAACAATAAGCTTGTCTCCATCAATTGTTGCCTCCTCGAGCCTCAGAACAGCATCAGCTCCCTGAGGCACAGGGGATCCTCCTCCTATCAGCACACATTCCCCAGCCGATGTGATTTCTTTAACAATTCTCAAAATTACTGGGGAGGAGGGAGATGCATTGAAAGTATCTTCGCTCCTAAGAGCAAATCCATCATAGAAGGAAATGTCGCTGCTCGGGAAGTCTCTTGGGAATCTGAGCTCCTCAGCCAGAATTCTGTTCATTGCAAGCTCAACGCTTATTTCCTCTTCGAAGCGAGTTGAGGAGAAGGATCTCTCTCCAAGGGAGAGAGCCTCGCTCAATTCTATGAGTTTAAGCGGAATTTTTCTTCTCTGCATTAGACAGACCTCCCGAGAAAAATCTCCCCTTTATATATATTTGTCTTTAATGAACAGATAAAAAATTTTAAATCTTTAAGATAGTTATAATTTTTTGGAAAATAATAATAATTTGTGTAAGGTGGTGAAAAATATCCAAGGATGATGGAAGGCTTAAGATGACTAGAAGAGACTTCTTGAAGTCAGCTGCTTTCACTGCACTGGCTCTCTCAATTCCTACAGGGGGGCTCAAGCTTCTTGAGAGCATTGCCGAGACTGAGGCAGGAAGTAGTGCTTTAAAGACTAGCACCCCTATTCCTTCCTACGTTCCCACCTCCTGCGGAATGTGCGGCGGCAACTGTGGGATCAAGATAGGTGTCCTCGATGGCAAGCCTGTTGGAGTAGTTCCCATAGAAGGTCATCCCCAACCAGGAACTTGCGGGAGATGCTCCTCTCTCCCTTGGCTCTACGATAATCCGCTTAGGCTGAAGAGGCCATTGAAGAGAATAGGCAGCAAAGGGGAGGGGAAGCTTGAGGAGATCTCCTGGGATCAAGCTCTGAGCGAGATAGCGTCCAAGTTGAAGGACATAGTTAGCAAATATGGATACAGGTCAATAGCAATAACCTATCACTCCTGCTGGGCTAGCTACTTCCCTCTATATGCTTACCTCCTGGGAACACCGAACATAGTGCAGCACGTCAGCATGTGCCACGTTCCAGGAACTGTGGCCAGGATGCACATCTTTGGTGTTGGAGGACCAATGGCAGTGGACCCGGATTACGAGAATGCTAGCTATCTTCTTCTAATAGGAAGAAGCGTGAGCACTGGAGTCATGGGACAAATAAAGAGGCTCAGAAACAACAGCAAGGTGAGGATTGTGGTTATAGATCCGAGAATGCCTGAGATAGGCTTCGGGGATGTTGAGTGGGTCCCAATTATCCCAGGAACGGATGCAGCATTTCTTCTATCTATGATCAACGTAATAATAGAGGAGGGTCTCTACGATGCAACCTTCCTTAAGAAGTACAGCAATGCTCCATTTCTCATAAAGCCAGATGGCTCTCCTCTCAGAGAAGCTGACGTGAAGGAGGGGGGGAGCTCAACGGTCTACATGGTATATGACAGTGCCTCAGGCAGCATAGCTCCACACACAAGCGCCTCTTCTCCCGATCTGATGTACAGTGGAACTGTAACATTGAAGGATGGAAGCTCTCTTCAAGTTAAGACAGCATTCCTTCTGCTGAAGGAAAGAGCCTCACAGTACTCTCCAGAAATGGCTGAGGGCATAACAGGAGTGGAGGCTGAGAAGATAAGGAGGATAGCTAGAGAATTTGCTATTTATCATGGAGTAGCTGATGATACCTGGTATGCTGCCAAGAACGGAAACGACTATGATGCTGTGAGATCAATTCTCATTCTCAATGCCCTAGTTGGCAACATAGATGCTGTAGGAGGTCTCATATTCCAGGAGGCAGCAGGAGTTCCAAGCATATTGACTATAACTACAAGTGGCGGGAAGAGATATGCGCAGACGGTTTATGGAGCTAAAATGCCGGAGGACATGTTCGCAAATGCTGCTGATAAGAGGGTTGACCAGCTGAAGTATCCCCTCACTCTGGGGACATTTGATGCTGTAATGGATGCCATAATCAAAGGGGATCCGTATCCTATCAAGGCTCTCTTCGTTATCGGAACTGCTCCAATGCATAGAGACATGGATTTAAACAAGGTGATAAAAGCATACGAGAACCTCGAGCTCATGGTATTCATAAATATCCTATATCAGGATGATGTAGACTACGCTGACTATGTTTTGCCGGATACAACATTTATGGAGAGAGAAGATGTTTTTTCCACTGCTTGGACGCCACATGCTGTAGTACAGAAGACAAACAAAGTCCTGGATCCCCCCGCAGATGCTGATCCAAGAGACGTTCTCTGGGTAATGTTCGAAATAGCTAGGAGAGCCTTTCCTGAAAGAGCCTATGCCCTAGGATGGAGCGACGACTATGCAGACTATTCTAAATACAAAACAAACTTTGTTCCAATGGTGCAGAATTCAGTTATTTCCGGAGTTGCCAGCAAGTGGAACATACCTGTTGACGTGCTGAAAGCTCAGCTCCAGAGCAATGGCTTCTACATTCTGAAGAAGAAGAGCTATTATTCAAGACCTTACAAGACACCCCTAGGCACACCCAGCGGGAAGGTGGAGATATACTCACTTTCCGCACTCGGCTCAGGCCTGGATCCCCTTCCAAAGCAATCCCCTCCATCGTATACTCTTCCCAGCGCTTCGAATGAGTTCTACCTCGTCAATGCAAAAGGCCCGCTGACAAGCCAGCAGGCTACAATACTCGAGCCTGCCAAGTACTTGGATGATAGGACAGTGTGGATGAATCCAGAAGATGCATCGAGACTTGGAATAAGGGATGGAGACACGATAGAGCTCGAAAGCTTAGACATTCCCGGAGTCAAGGCCCAATGCGAGGTTAGATTAACAACCAGAGTTAGGAAGGGAGTTCTCTATGTATATGCCCAGACCGGAGGCAGAATAGGAAAATGGCTTCTGAACATGAAGCACTTCTCAACACAGGGAATAAATCCTGAAGCCTTCGCTGCTGCCAAAGTTACTCCCATAATCGGAGCAGGGACTGCGAACAGCACAGTCAGGGTGAGAAGAGCATAGGTGATGCAGCATGGTCAGATATGGTTTCCTATACGATGAGAGCAGATGCATATCGTGCTTATCCTGTGTCATAGCATGCTCGTCGAACAACTATGGAGAATTCATGGAGGATCAGAATCCGAATCCTTTCTGGAGGACGTTAGCTACAAACATAAGAGTTGTTATCAAGGAGGTTGGAAGGGCAGAGATCAACCTTCTCTCTTGCCAACACTGCGAGAGACCCCCTTGCGTTGAGGTTTGCCCAACAGGAGCATCCCACATTGACAGAAGCAATGGGCTCGTCGAAATAGATTATGAGAAATGCATAGGATGCAAGGCCTGCGTAACTGCCTGTCCCTACAACGCCAGATGGCTTGATAAGGTCAAGATGCTTCCCATGAAGTGCATGGGAGAAGCATGCAAGGCTAGAGTGAGCAGGGGGGAGCTTCCGTTCTGTGTGGCCGTCTGCCCAGCAAATGCTAGAGCCTTCGGAGACCTGGATAATCCTAACAGCGACATAAGCAAGAGAATAGCAACTGCCAAGACAGTTAGGCTCAAGGAATCACTTGGAACAGAACCAAAGTTCTTCGTTGTTAGGGGGTGAGGAAAGATGAGGAGAATGTATGCTCTGCTAACTAGCCTGGCTCTTTTAATAGTAGGGGTTGTTCTCGGCTTCATTGGTTTCAGACTCAAGGAGGTTGGAGAAATAGCCTGGGGATTTCTTGTTCCAGGTTACATGTTCTTCGCAATGACAGCAGCTGGTGCAGCTCTCGTTACTCTTGCCCCCTCCTTATTTGGATTCAGCGGGAAGGAAGGAGAGCTTAGATCCCTCAGAAAGCTGGCCCTCTGGTTCGCTGCAGGCACGCTAATACCCTCATGGTTCCTGATACTCCTAGATCTCTCCAGACCTCCAGAGTTCGTTGAGATATTCCTTAGCTTCAATCCCAGCTCTAGAATAGCATGGATGGGAGTGTTGTATCTGACAACGTTCATTGTCCTGGTTGTAGAGCTTATATATGCCATCGTAAAGGAGGAAAGAGGTGAGGGGGTCCAGGGTAAAGCTCTAGGTGGGATCATCCTCACAATAGTAGGGACAATAGTTGAGCTCTTGCTCATCTCGAATCTCTCACAAGTATTCGGCGTCGTTCAAACATTTCCTGCCTGGCACGGATCCTATCTTGTGGGGTTCAGCTCTTATATAAGTTTATATTGGTCGGTTTCATCGCCTCATCTTTGTTCCCCTGCATCCCACTCGGGTTTTCATCGGGCTTAGGAGCGTTCAGGGGTACCCTTAAACCCCCACATCTTGAGTACCTGTGGAACAAGTTGATGCACGCTACGACGTCTCTGTCGCCTGTGAAACCGCATTTAGAGCACTTCAATACTCTATTACCATTATCTTCTAGCTTGCATCTACACCTGGGACATGTGGATGATGTTTTCTTTGGATTAACACATCCAACCTCTAAACTTCTCTCAAGTGCTTCATATCCTATGGTAAACTGTATTTTCCTGTAGAACCACAGCGATAGTTTCTTGTTGAATGTTTTGTTCTTCTTTTCGTTATCCTTAAGTTTGTTTAGGTTTTCGAGAACTATGGTTGAGTTATGCTCATCAGCTAGCTCAGCAATTCTATCGCCTATCTTATGTGTGAAATCCCATTCTATATTCCTAATCATTTCACCATGTCTCTCGATAGCTCTTCTAACACCTCTAATGAATCTCCACGACCTTAGATATTTCTTTTGAATCTTCTCGATCCATATCTTATGTGTCAGTATTCTTCTGAGTGGTGTTCTGAATCGCTTGAGCTTGATTATTCTTCCGTTGGATGTGAAAATAGCTAGCGTAATGTTGTCGAAATTCAAGTCAACAGTCATAATGGTTCTGGGTTTTCTTGGCTTAACGGTTTTCTTGAAGTAAACCGCTACGTAGACCTC
Organism: Fervidicoccaceae archaeon; assembly: GCA_038734945.1. NCBI lineage: Archaea > Thermoproteati > Thermoproteota > Thermoprotei > Fervidicoccales > Fervidicoccaceae > Fervidicoccaceae archaeon. Next base: position 219,573 of record JAVYOA010000001.1, read on the forward strand.
GTCTTCATTCACCTTTACAGCAATCTCATAGTTGCTCCATTCTCTAAACTTTTCCACTCTCTCGCTAGATGTTAGCAGTTTTAGCTTAACTTCCCTGTTTTCATGAATCTTTAGAATCAGTATTCTGTTTTCGAGATCAAGTCTGTAGTCGTATTTGTCTACTCTAGCCGTTAACCTCCTTAGAACCGGCTTCTTTCCACCATTCTTTTTACTAGCTTTAGCAATGGCTTTTGCATAGACGTAGATCTGCTTTACGTGGTGTGCTCTGAAACCGCATCTTCTAAGCTCGCCGTAGAACATTCTATGCAGTTTTGCTATTGAAGGTATTGCTCTCAGGTTCCAGAGTTTGTTCACTACTAGCTGAACAACATCGTGGTAGAGCCTCAGGAACTCGACCAGAGCTTCATAGCCATTACTACCCTCGGGGAGAGCCCTTATCATAAGTGTTTCAATAAGTTCTCCTTCCCTCATTGAGTAGCTTCTCCTGTGTTTAGCTGTGAGAGACATATTTATAATTTTTTCTATCAAATTAGCTTATAGGAGATAGATTGGCTAACAAGCTCTATTTTGTGAAGTGCAATGTTATAAAGTATAGGTATGAGCACCAGTACTATACCCACTAGGAAAAGACAAGGAGAAGATAAGACAGCTCCACGGAAAGAAAGTCTACGCGTTAATCATAACAGAGGAGTAATATCAAGAGATATAAACCAATATGAAACCCAAAACAGTTGCACGAGGCAATATTCATCGCAGCATCACTTCTTCTTGGCTCAGCAGGAATGAGCCTATTCGGTGCGATGGCTATGAGAGGAAGGGAGAAGGAAAGGAGCTTCTTAGCATCCTACTATGGAAAGATGCTGATAGCATCGTCGATGGCCCTCGTTCTTCTCCTATTCTGGGATTTCCTTTCAGCGTACTATACACCAGAAGCATGGGCATCGCTCAGTAGAATGGTAAACGGCTCGTATGCATTATCTTTCTGGTTTGCAGTAGTGCTGGGCTTAGTTGCTGCCCCTCTGCTGGCAGGAATCGCTTCGAAAAGGAGATCAATTTCTGCTCTAGCCTTTTCCTCCGCTCTTTCGCTCATATTCGGCATCATGCTACTGTATTTGATAATAGTTGTTCCTCAGACTGTTTACTTCGATGTTATTCCAGAAGTCACAATAATAAATAGCTACTCAGTAGGAACAGGAGAGGCCCTCATAGGACTGGGAGGAGCTCTTATTTGGGCTGCCCTCATAGCGCTGGGCTACTATCTTCTCCCGCTGATGCCAGAGGAAAGAGCAAGGAAGCTATTCATATTCAAGTGATTTTTTTAAATCAGAATCTTATGGGAGGAGCAGCCTGAGGGCAACAACTGCCCCTATGAAGGCTATTGAAATTATTATTACAGTTGTCGGTGTTATGGAGAACTTTGTATCTGTTTCCTCATAGAAGCTTATAAGACCTGCAGCTGACATGAGACCGCTGGGCTTCTTCTTTTTTTCCTTTGATTTTGAAGACATGTTGCATCATGCTATTTTAAGCTTCTAAAAGTAATAAATGTTTTTTGTTTTTAGTCTCAGCGATTCATAGCCATTGAAAAATTAGAGGAATAAATAACTATAAAAGAGAAAATTTTTTCGTTTTTGTTATGAAAAAATTTATATTTAACCAAATTCAATCAAAAATAGCAACACTTTTTGGTGATATAATATGAGGAGAGAGAGGGGAATATCATCAGCAGCCCTAATTGGAATAGTTGTAGTTATACTGGCAGTGGTAGCTGTTGGAGCCTATCTAGCCACAAGAGGAGGCGGAGCTCCCACAACAACTACTACAACAACTACTTCTCCAACAACAACACAAACAACCACACAGACTACAACAACTACTGCGCAGCCTCCAAAGGGAACTCTTGTAGTAGCTATGGGGACAGATGCTTCAACTCTGGATCCTCAAGATGCTACCGATAACCCATCAGAGATGGTTAACAGAATTATCTACGAGGGGTTGGTTGAGTTCGACGCTAACTTGAACATAAAACCTATGCTTGCTGAGAGCTGGGAGATAAAGGACAACGGAACAACATACATCTTCCATTTGAGGAAAGGAGTATTCTTCCAGGATGGAACTCCATTTGATGCCTATGCCGTAAAGGTAAACTTTGATAGAGTTCTGAACCAGTCACTTAAGCTCCAGAGGACGAGCCTTTATGCTCCAATAATTCAATCTGTTGAAATAATAGACAACTACACGGTGGCTTTTCATTTGAAAATGCCCTTTGGGGCATTTCTCAACGACCTAGCCCACGGAGCTGGCCTAATAATATCTCCCACACTTATAAACTCCGGTAAAGATGTGAAGACGAATCCGGTTGGGACTGGCCCCTACATGCTCCAGGAATGGGTCAAGGGAGATCACATAACTTTGGTTGCCAATCCAAATTACTGGAACAAAACTGCAGCCCCTAAGTTTGAGAAGATAATAATAAAGGTCGTTGCGGATGATAAGGCTAGAGAAAACCTTCTCAAGACTGGAGACGTCGATGTAGTCCTCAGAATTCCCCCAGTCGATGTTGCTTCTCTGAACAACACTGGCAACATAATCACTAGAGCCTATCCAACTTCAAGAGTCATATACATTGCAATGAACCTAATGAATCCAAAGTTCCAGGATGTGAGAGTGAGGCAGGCGTTCAACTACGCTGTTGACAAGGAAGCGATAATCAGCTCAATACTCAATGGGCTTGGCAAGCCAGCAACCTCACCCCTAGCATCAAGCACATATGGCTATTGCAATGCAGGCTACTATAATTACAATGTGACTAAGGCAAAGGAGCTTCTGAAGGAAGCAGGATGGTGGGATAGAGATGGGGATGGATATGTTGAGAACGCAAACGGTCAGAAGCTTGAGGTTTCACTTTGGACTCCTCAGGGAAGATATGTTGGAGACTATCAGATGGCCCAGGCTGTTCAAAGCTATCTAACAGCCATAGGAGTGAAGGTCAATTTGCAGGTGTGGGAGTGGACTTCCTATCTCAATGAGGTTAGAAAGCCATATAATCAATCACAGAACAAGGAGCTCTTCCTGATGGGATGGGCACCATCAACAGGAGAGGGAGACTGGGTTCTAAGACCACTGCTGGCCTCTTGGATGTGGGCTCCTGCAGGGAGCAACTACGGCTACTACAACAACTCTCAGGTCGATGCTCTCATACAGAAGCAGATGGTCACCCTGGGACAGGAGAGGCTTGATGCGATGTGCCAAGCACAGAAAATAGTGTTCAATGATGCTCCATGGATATTCTTAGTGGAAATGTACGATACTATTGGAATGAAGAGCAATGTAAAGGGAATAGTATATCTGCCAATTGAGATAGTTATGCTGAAGTATGCTTATAGCAGCTAATCAAGAGGGGATGAGAGATAGCAGCTCCTCTCTGGAGCTATATAACAAAGCGTTTTTTACTCCTTATACCAACTCTTTTGGGAGCCTCAGTCATCATTTTCTTCATGATTCACCTTCTTCCCGGAGATCCAGCACAGATACTGGCTGGACCGGAGGCAACCCTCCAGGACATACAGAACATGAGGATAAGGCTGGGTCTGGACAAGCCGTTGCCAGTGCAGTACTTCATGTTCATGGAGAGGCTCCTAACTTGGAATCTGGGAAACAGCCTCGTTTCAGGCTTTCCAATCTCATCCCTAATCCTTCCAAGGTTCATAAATACTCTGAAGCTAGCAGTTCTAGCAACTATTATATCTCTCTCCATAGGGATCCTTCTTGGAATAATTGCGGCTCTTAGGAGAAACACGGCCATCGATAGGATAGTTATGATATTCGCGTTGCTCGGAGTCTCCATGCCTGTATTTCTCCTCGCAGTACTTCTAATCGTTATATTCTCAATAAAGCTCCACCTTTTTCCTGCAACAGTAATAGGAACATCGCCCTCTCTTAGACATCTTGTTCTCCCATCCTTGACGCTTGGTCTCATAGGTGCAGCTCCCATAGCTAGGATGACAAGATCCAGCATGGTTGAAGTGATGAGCCAGGAATACATAAAAACTAGTGAGGCGTTTGGCTTCTCATGGAGAAGGGTGATCTTCGTTCATGCCCTTCGAAACGCCCTAATTCCAGTGGTAACTGTTGCTGGACTGAACTTTGGTTATCTTTTGGCAGGTGCAGTGATAACTGAAACAGTCTTCGCATATCCAGGACTTGGAAGACTGATAGTCGATTCAATTTTTGCCAGGGACTACCCAGTTGTTCAGTTCGGCCTTCTGATGATAGTGGCCTTATTCGCATTTGTGAATATGGCAGTAGATGTTCTGTATGCTCTGATAAATCCGAGGGTGAGGCTCGAGTGATGCTATCACTTGAAGAGATTCTGACCCCTCAGAGGAAGCTACTGCTCCGGAAGCTGAGGAGAAATAAGAACGTCATGTTAGGAGGATCCCTTGCTTTAATATTCTTCGCCATGGCCGTTCTCGCTCCCCTCATCTCTCCATATAGCCCAACTGCTGGAAATCTGATCAATTCTCTGAAGCCACCATCCTTGAGTCATCCGTTTGGAACAGATTATTTGGGAAGAGATATATTGAGCAGGGTGATCTGGGGAGCAAGAACATCTCTAATAATAGCTTTAGGGGGCATTGCAATATCTCTCACGCTTGGTGCTATTATTGGGGGATTCTCGGGATACGTCGGAGGATTTTTTGACAGTGCAGTTATGGGTATTATCAACATACTCTTAGCATTCCCCGATATACTTCTTGCTCTTTTCGTTGCAGCTATCACTGGACCTGGGCTGGACAACGTGATCCTCGCTATAGGAGTCTACAATTTCCCTCAATTTGCCAGAATTGCAAGGGGGGCAGTCATTTCAATAAAGACATCCGACTATGTTGAAGCTGCTAGAGCAATTGGAGAGAGCAGATCATCCATATTTTTCAGGTACATTATGCCTAACAGCCTATCTCCGATAGTAGTTCATGCTACTCTCAGAACTGCAGCCTCTATACTAACTGCTGCTGGGCTAAGCTTCTTAGGCCTTGGCGTTCAGCCTCCAACTCCTGAATGGGGGGCAATGATAAGCGAGGCCCTATACTACTTGGATGCTGCTCCGTACATGTGGGTCTTCCCTGGGACATTCTTAGTTTTAACTGTTTTGGGATTCAATCTGCTAGGAGATGGTCTCAATGACGTTCTCAATCCAAGAATCAAGGACTGAAGAGGTCCTGAGGATAAGAGATCTGAGGGTATACTATAGAGGAGATGTGGGCCTCGTAAAGGCAGTAGATGGAGTGGCAGTTTCCATAGAAAGGGGCTCCTCCCTCGCTCTTGTGGGTGAGAGCGGCTCAGGAAAAACTACTTTGGGACATGCAGTTATGGGACTCCTTCCATTCAATGCCGTAGTTCCCAGCGGCGAAATTCTTTTCTCTGGAAGTGATATCCTCAAGATGAGCAGGGAGCAGCTCAGAAGAATAAGGGGAGATAGAATAACCATGGTTTTTCAGGAGCCCTCAGCAGCCCTCAATCCAGTATTCAAAATATCATCTTTTCTCAGGGATGTGCTTAGGAAGAGAAGAGGAGCATCAATGAGCGAGAAGGAGATCAGAGAAGAATCAATAAAGCTTCTGAGGAGCGTCAGAATTCCCTCTCCCGAGATGGTTCTCGATAGATATCCTCACGAGCTGAGCGGTGGAATGAAGCAGAGGGTCCTCATAGCGGCAGCCATAGCAAACAATCCAGATCTAATAGTTCTCGATGAGCCAACTAGTGCTCTGGACGTAAGCGTCCAGGCCCAAATACTTAGACTTCTAGATGAGCTCAGAAACAAAATGAGACTCTCTCTCCTCTTCATAACCCACAACCTCGGCGTTGCTGCGCAGGTCTCGGAAAAGGTTGCTGTTATGTATGCAGGGAAGATAGTTGAGATAGCCCCGACTGAGGTCATATTCGAAAGACCTCTTCATCCTTATACCACAATGCTCATGAAAACAATACCTAGCATAAGTAAGGAAGTGAAGGAGAGATGGCTCGAGGCCATACCTGGGGCCTTCCCAGATCTAATCTCCCCCCCTCCAGGA